>CAYRLD010000347.1:1003-3064 GCA_964424925.1 uncultured Planctomycetales bacterium | reverse complement strand
CGGAGTCGAGTTGACCTGTTTGAATGTCTTGCGGCGTGATCTTTTCGGAGATCTCTGGTCCTAGTCGAAATCGGCGTCCGCACCAGACCGCTTCGGGGTCTGACTTGGCTGCCTGAAGGTGATCGGATACCCATTTTGGATGAGGGATGCAGTCTCCATCAAGGAAGAGTAACTGGGACCCTTCACTTGCCGAGACGGTTTTGTTTACGATGACCGCTTTCTGGTTTCCTTGATCTTCATGCCAGATATGTTTCAGAGGTCCCGGTATTTTGGTTTTCCAATCTGAGACGAGGCTCTTCGTGGTCTCTTTCGAACCATCATCCGCAATCAATACTTCGAGCGGTTTCTCCGTTTGGCGTGCAAGCCCCGACAAGACGAGATCGAGTTGCCTCTCTGCATTATAGGTACAAACGATGACGGAAGCGGTCTGGTTAGGCATGAGCTGGCGCCTCCTTCGAGATCGATTGTTCGTTTTCCAGAATTTGTCCCGATGCGGCGAGAAAAGGGACAAGGGTCAGCAGATAGACACTCAGAAACCCATTTTTAGCGGTCCACGTTTCCCCTATTCCAAACACCGCCCAGCAAATGACAATCGTACAGGTTCCTACTCCTGGCCACAGATCGGATCGCTCTTTGGCGTTGCGGAGGGATTTCCATCCAATGAGGAAAGGAATTCCGAGCAAGATCATTATGTGGAGAAGGAGTCCCACGGCCCCTTGGGTAGTTGCAATATGAATGTAGTTTGAATGAGCGTGTCCATATTTTCCGATGATTGCCTTTTCTTCGGGATATTTTTCCAGAAGGGCTCTCATTTCGTGTGGATAGTCTCCGATTCCAATCCCGATCAAGGGGTGCGTTTCCCATAATTGCAGGCTGCGTTGCCACATCGATAATCGACTTCCCATGGATGTGTCGATAGATCCCTCTTCTCCCTGATACCAGGCTTCTATGTTCTGATTTCCCTCTGCCATTCGTTCCCTGATTTTCGGGGCCCCGATCCAGGTTCCCAGAAGGAGGATGAATCCACCCCCGTAGAGAAATAGATGGATCTTCCAGGGGACCCTTCGTCGGAGAGCGAACGGTAATATGAGGATTAGTGCGGGTAAGACCAGGAAAGAATTTCTGGTCTTAGATAAGATGGCTGCGGTTAGCCCTCCGAAGCCGAGGGCAATCCAGAGAAGGTCTCGCTTTCTTTTGTAGAGACAGCCTCCTGAAACAAAAATGATCATGGCGAAGAGGATGGTAATATCTCCGTAGGTGATCGGATATACAACCCCGTGAGCGCGATCTGCTTCCTGGAAAAAGACCTGTATAACTCCAAAGAGAAGGAGTATGGGTCCTCCGATAAGGCTTCCTGCCAGAACGGCCTTCGTCATTGACCACTCATATCTCCGAAGGGTTAGATAGAGAGGTCCGGCTACGGCGAAGCGTAGAAATTTTTCGAGATCCCGCCTGCCCGAACGTATGTCATCGGTATGAAGGAAGCTCAGGGCCGCCCCGGCCAGAATGGCAACCCATCCGCAAACGAGCCATTTTTCTAAAGTGCTTATCCGATTCCATGCGGGCCACCCGAACCAGAGTCCCAGGAAGGCTACTCCCCACCATGCGCCACTAGACGCATGGTCTACGGATGCCGTCAGCCCAATACCCAGGAAAAAGAGGGCGGTAATAAGCCAATAGGAGTAGTGTTGCAAACGGCCGGTAGGGGGGGCAAAGGATGGGCCGGTAGGGTTCATATTTCTATTCTCAGATTTCGTTCTTGGAACAAATTATGGCTCGTTATCCAGAGATCTTTTCCAAAGCATCGTCGAGAGTAGGCCGGTTTTCCCGATCGAGGAGGAAGGAAAGAAGGTCATCGAGTCCTTTTTCCGTCGGTCGGAGAATTCCATCTTCCCATGTGGGGAACCTTCCGGTTGCGGCAAAGTACATACTGATTCCGAGCCCGAAAAGGTCATCCCCCTCGAACCCTTCCTGCAGTTGATGCGACTTCTCGAACTTTTCTCCGATGTAAATGGCGGGGCAAGCGGGCGGGACAAAATACCCTTCTTCCCCCTTGTAGAG
>CAYRLD010000347.1:0-993 GCA_964424925.1 uncultured Planctomycetales bacterium | reverse complement strand
CAGGTTTCCATGCCAGAGTCCCTGTTCCGCGAATAGAGGAAGGATCTCGGCTACCTCCCTTCCCATCTTTTTCACTTCTTCGGCGGGGAGAGGGCCTTTCTCGAGGATCAACTCATCAAGAGAAGGTCCGGGAACTTTGTAGGAGACATATCCGATTCCCGCACGAATTCCGAAACGGGAAACAGGGCAGACTCTCTCGTGCCGAATTTTTGAGCCGGGATCTCTGGTATCATCATATCGTGCAACCAATGGGGCAAAGGAGACCGCCTCATCGAAGTCGTCGGGCACGAAAAAGAATCGTAAGTGCGTCTCTTCGTCTACTCGATAGGTAGTCTGTTTTGGAGAGTGGTGGTGCAGAACGGGATCCGAGTACCGAAGGTCCCGTGCCAGTTCTTCTAAAGAGGGGACCGTTGCCTCTTCCATAGAGGGCGTAATGGCGGTCATTCCCGAAGGCTTTTCTCCGTACGGAAGATTCCTGTATGTGCAGCCCGGTTCGAAGAGGAATTGCATCGATCCGTCTTCTCCACAGGTCTTTTCAATCACGGTGACGAGTCCGTCTTGTCCCTGTTCGACAAAAGCGGTACGAATCCCCGCTAAACCGGGAGCATGGGCGCCCCTCACCCTGGTTCTTTTCTGCATTTGGTAGGTGATATCGGTTGTTCCTGGTACAGGACCGAGGAGCCGTGCGTAGTCCTGATGGAAGAGGAACACCTCGGCCCCCTCTGGGAAGGGAACTTCGGGGGTCAATTCAAATTCCCCTTTGGTGTTTGTTTTGGGTCCCTGAAGAAAGGGATGTTTTTTCTTGGTAACGAGAATTACCTGGACCCCTTCAATTGGGTTCCCTTCTTCATCGATTGTCTTTCCGCATAGAGTTTTCGTTTCTTCGTTCATGAAGGGTATCGTATGAATCAACGTGCAAATGCGTCAAACAGTCTTTTTCCCCCAGGGTCCCGACAGTTGCATCGTCCGAGTACTGTACTAGAATGGGACGCT
>CAYRLD010000346.1:0-3071 GCA_964424925.1 uncultured Planctomycetales bacterium | reverse complement strand
CAAATTCAAAAGTCTACTCCAATACGCAGATTCAGAACGTTCTTCGACAGTTCGGACTGTATGAAGAAGATCAGAACTTTGAAAAAAAGAAAGAAATGGTCAAGGTCCTCCTGACTCAGAACCTCGACCTGATCAAACAATTCAACAAAATCGAACCAAAAAATCCGGAAACTGTGGAAAATTCCACGTCTGTATAGAAGTTAATTCCTGAATACTAGGGAGGAAAACGATGTCCGTTGAGGAAGCCAAAGTGGAACAAGAACAAGCTGCTGATGAGAACCAGAAAACGACCACGCCTGAAGTCAAGTCGAAAGAGGGCGTTCTTCTGGTCGGAATGGACCTGGGCTGTTACAAAACTTCGATCGCAGCAACCAATGGTGTTCGTGAACATGTTCACAGCATCGTCGGCTGGCCGAAAGACCCTGTATCCCGAAAGTTAATCGGGAAAGATGTGGTCATCGGTGACGAGGCATTCAAACACCGCCTCGCGCTCGAAACGATCCGTCCTTTTGAGAAGGGCGCTCTGAAATTCACCGAAGCGACCGAAACGGGCGTTCCGGCTGAGAAAGTAGAAAGGTACCGAGAAGCGGCGCTCGAACTGGTCAAACATACCGTTCGACTCTGCCGGCCTCCAAAAGGAACCCTGGTTCATGGGGTCATCGGAGCTCCCGCAACAGCTTCCATCCTGAATAAAAAGCAGTTGATCGATGCCTGCAAAGGCACCTTCGACTCCGTCATGATCGTTTCAGAACCTTTCGCTGTTGCCTACGGGATGGATAAGCTGGAAGACGCCCTTGTTGTCGATATTGGTGCCGGAACGACCGACCTCTGTCGTATGCATGGTGCGATCCCCACAGAAGAGGACCAGGTCACCCTTACCATCGCAGGGGATTATGTAGATAACTATGCGGCAGAACTCATCAGTAAGGCTCATTCTGGAGCTAAGTTCACCGTGAACATGGTCCGGGATGCGAAAGAACGATACAGCTTTGTGCATGACGTTAATGACAAAGCGATCGTTACTTGGCCGAATGAAAATGGTCACCCGACCGAATTCGATATCACGGATGAACTCCGCGAAGCGTGCCGACAGCTCGTTCCGCCGATCGTTCAGGGCCTGAGAAAACTCGTCAGCACCTTTGATGCTGAGTTCCAGACCCGCATGCTCCAGAACATCATCCTCGCCGGTGGAGGAAGCCAACTCCGAGGTCTCGACAGACTCCTCGAAGATGATCTCAAACAGTATGGGGGAGGCCGGGTAACCCGCGTCCTCGAACCTGTGTTCGCCGGATCAAATGGAGCTCTCAAACTCGCCGCAGATATGCCAGACGAGTATTGGGAAGAAGTTAAGTAAAGCAACCTCAACAGACCCCGGTGGGGAAGTCTCCCCACCGGGGCTTTTTTTTACTGGGTCTGGGGAGACACACATCCATGATTACGATTCTGCTCGCTCTTTTTTGCCTCCAAGAACCGGTCCAAATCCCCCTTCCGGAAGGGATCCGGCACAGTCCAACCCTTTCTCCGGATGGAAAGTGGGTTTACTATTTCGAATCCATGAAGAACAAGCCTGAGAATTTCCGTAAATGGGCCAGGAACGAAGCATTATGCCGGACCAGTGGAGATGGGGTTACGATTGAGAAAGTAATCGAACTGGGGGATACCCGTGGTCGCCTTCATTGGGCCCCAGATGGAAGCCAGATTTACCTTACCCGCCGAGTTGCGGATACAAACGGAGATGGAGAGATTGGATTTGGGGACGGAATGTCACTCACATCTCTGGACCCAGATGGAAAGAATTCCAAAGATCTCCGATCGGCCTCTCCCGACAGCTTAACCATATATTATACATTACCAAACGGAGACCTTCTCTTAGGGTTACGAGATAGCTACCAAGGAAGCACACCGAAAATAATTCAATTCTCCCCGGGAAAAGAAGACAAAGAGATAGCCAAAGGGTGGACCTACTATCCCATCGACTCAAAAATGGGAATGATTCGAACCCTGAAAGTAGACCAAAACGCGGATGGGAAAATTGGGTTTCGAGATATGGGATCCCTTTCCTTTATCAACCTAGAATCCGGAGATAGAAAACCGTTTGAACCGACGCATGTTTTACGAGGACCCATCCCATACGAAGGAGGGTTACTCTTTTCTCAACTCCAAGGAAAAGAGGGAAAAACCCCTTCATGGAATGATAATTGTTCCCTCATCCAATCCGATGAGAGAGGAAACAATCCAACTCCACTCACAAAACCAGATTCCATTTGGATTCCGATCAAAGCTCTTTCGGGATCGATTCTCCTGCACAGAACCCGGGGGTCCCAGACAGAAATAGGCCTCTTAAATAACGCCAAAGAGTGGAAATCCCTATGGGTTGCTCCAGAAGGAAAACAGGTAGGATTCCCCTGGGTAAGTCCTGACCAGAAAACAATTCTGTTCGCCGTGCTTGAAGATGGAAACAAGGACGGAAACCTCATCCCAGGGGAGGACCGATCCAATCTACTCAAATTAAGCCTAAAATAGAAAACGCAACATAACAGATATTATCGGACCTTTTTAATCCCTGATTTTTCACAGAACCTTTCACGAAACCAAGATGTCTTATCGAAAACGTTTATAGGAGACGAATATGCGATTTGCTGGATCAGCCCTTGCGATGCTCTTTGTTCTTTGCAGCACTGTTGTTGCAGACGTAAATGAAGACCTAGCCAAGGCAACGAAGAAAACAACAGAACTGGAATCTTACAGTTTCACAATGTACATCGAGATCGAAGGATCGCCGATGCCTATGGACCCAATTGAATTCGAAGGAAAAACTCAGGGCGACCTCCTTTATTTGGCCGGAGACCTTATGGGCCAAGAATTCGAAATGTTCAAAAAGGACGAAACCGTTGTCGGACTCAACCCGGAAGGCGATTGGGAAATCGCTCCTGAAGACAATGGAATGGGCGGCGGAGCTAGCGCCGGAATGATGAAAGCTCCCCACGAAGAACTCGATAAAATCGAAACGAAACTGGAAGACATAAAAAAAGCGGACGGAAAACAGGATGTAAACGGGCAACCTTGCGATG
>CAYRLD010000345.1:0-3079 GCA_964424925.1 uncultured Planctomycetales bacterium | reverse complement strand
ATCCTAAGAGAGGTGACCTCTGCGATGAACCCGGCCGCCCTTCTCCTTGATGTCGCCAGCACAAAAGGAGTCCTCCTCGCCGAATTCAAACGAATCGGATCTCCGGTTCGCTACATCTCCCTTCACCCCCTCGCCGGAACAGAAAAACCGGGAATCGACTCAGCCCGCTCCGAAATTTTTAAAGGAATGCCCTTCCTATTCTTTCCGGTGCAAAAAGCGGATGAACAAGCCTTATCGGATGTCGATACGATTATCGAAGCGTGCAAAGGGAAAAAGATCGAAGTAAAAAGTGCCGAGGAACATGACGCCACCCTTGCCCTCACCATTCACCTTCCCCACGTCCTCGCCTACGCGCTAACCCATCTGGCGGAAGAGTCTTCAGAAAACCAGGCAACAGATGTCTTCTCCCTCGCCGGCAGAAGCTTTCGGGATTCTACCCGAGTCGCTTCGAGTGACATTCAGATGGTTCATGACTTTCTCTCCACCAATACCGATCAAACCACCACCGCAATCGACCAATTGATGAACCATCTTGGGCGAATAAAAGAACTCCTCGCCGCAGGGAACGACGAGGAGTTGAAATCTGTTATGAAGAATGCGCAGAAGTTACGCGAACGTCTCTAACGATCTTCCACAAGCCGCTTCATATACTCTTTGATCATCTCTTGATATTCCGGCGGGTACTCATCAATATCCCGAGAACTGTCGAGGATCGCATCCCGTACCCGGGGAGGAAGATCCCCCCACTGCCCGGTCCGATCCCCTCGTGACCGAAACTTGGAGGGAGGGTCGGTTCGGTTTGGGTCGTACGGTTTCTGGGCAGGATTTCCCGGATCCTTGGGACGATTCGCCTGCTCCTGCTCCGGTTTCTGCTGTTGTTGCTGCTGCTGTTGTTGTTGCTGTTGTTGCTGCTGCGTTTTCACCCGGCGAATAATCTCTTTGATCTTGTCCAAAGAGTTCTGCTGCTTCTTCTCTGAGTTTTTCAGCAACTTTTCCACCAGCTTCATCACTCGCTTCTGTAATGAATCGGGATTTTCTTTTTCATCCGGTTTTTCTTTCTTCTCCTCCTTTTTTTCCGCATCGAGGAGTTTTTCCAACTTCTCGAGAAGTTCTCGGTCAGCTTCGAGCGCCTTTCCTCGGCTCGAATTCTGCAGAAGCTCGGCAGAACTCCCCATCAACTTCTGAGCCTCTTTTAGAAGCTTCATAGCCTCTTCCGGCGACATCTCTTTTTCCTGTTCGGAGAAATCAGGTTTCCACTCCTTCTCTTCCTGAACCGCACCGATGTTTCCAGCCCACACAAGAAGAAGAGGCGCGACCCACATCAAAAACTCCGTCTTACTCTTTCTCATCTTTTTCATACTCCTCTTTTTCCTTCTCGAATTTCGAGATGAACCTCTTAAGAACATCCCCGAGCTGATCCTGTTTATCCGAAAGCCTCTGTAACAGTTGTTTTTCTACGAGAGACAAATCATCCCGTTCGCGGTTGTATCGACGTTCAAACTGTTCGGTCTTCTGTAACAGATTTTCCTGCATCTTTTTGATGAGGTTGAGTTGAACCAAATCGGGGACAAGCGGAGGCTTCCCACCCCCGCCGCCTCCACCGCCGCCACCTTGCTGCTGCTTTTGCTGCTCCCGGCGCTTCATATCAAACGCATCAAGCAACATTTTAAGTTTTCGAAGGATGTCCGCCTGCATATCTTGGGTGGCCACCCCCGTATCCGAATCATCGAGATTCTCCGCACTGAGGGTCATATCTTCTGTTATCGATTCGAGCGCAAAGCGGTAGACCTCGACATTCTCTTCCCGAAGCTTCCCCTTCACCTCTTCCATAAATTCGGCCAGGTCGGATTGTTGCCCTCCGAGATTGCGAACACGAGAGAGTTCTCTACGAGAAAACCGGCCTTTTTCCCGACGAATTTGATCGAGATCGACGGTTTTCGCGTTGATCGCCTCTTGCTGCTCGATCGCCTTCTGCAATTCGGTTTCCAACTGAACGAGCAGCTCTTCTTCCGCCTGCCGCTTCAATTCTTCGAGAGCCTCTTTCAACTCTTTTTCCGCCTTCTTCAGATCTTCGAGCGCATCTTCCTCTTCTTTTTTAGCCTTCTGAGGTTGCCCCTTCTTCAACTCCTGCTCGGCTTTTTCCATACTTTCGGATGCGCGTTTTAGCGATCGAGACGCGTTTTCCTTCTGCATCTCTTCGACCTGCTTCTGAAGTTCCTTGGTTAACTCCTCAAGCTTCTTCTGCTCTTTGGCAAGAGCTTCAGCCTTCTTCTTTTCCTCTTTCGAAAGCGGATTCTTTTTCATCGAATCGAGCTCTTTCTTTGCTTCCGCTAACTTTTCCTGTGCCTTCTTCTGCTCTTCAGAGCTCTTCTTTCCTTGTGACTGCTGCATCCCCTTCTGAGACTCTTGCATCTTCTTCGACGCTTGCTGTGCTTTTTCGGCCGCCTTCTTTAGAGCCTCAGCACTCTTCTTTTCCCCTTTTTCAGCCGCCTCTTTTGCCTTCTCTTGAAGCCATTTCGTCACCTTTTCTTCGAGCTCCTTTTCGAGCTCTTTCTGCTTTTCGGCTAAATCTGAATAATCAGGGCGTTCTTTCTTTGCGAGCTCTTCCTTCGCCTTTTCGAGAGCTTCTCGCGCTTTCTTCAGGTTCTCTTTCGCCTGTTGTTGATTCTTCTGCGCTTCTCCCGGCTTTCCTTTTTCTAGATTCTGTTTCGCCTGTTGCATCTCTCCCTGACTATTGCGCATCTTCTCGGTCGATTCGAGAACCGACTCCCGAGTCTTTTCCCCCTGACTTTGCGTCTGTGGGTTTCGGGCCATTCGATTTAATTTGTCGGCAAGCGCCTGCGCTTTTTTGGCCAGTTTCCCCTGGTCTTTTGAAGCGGGCTGAAAATCTCCCTTCTGTTTCTGGGCGAGAGATTCTTGAAGTTGGTTGAGCGCCTTTTTCGCCTCTGCAAGCTCTTTTCCCGCCTTCTTTTGATTCTCTCCGGCCTTCTTGTTCTGTCCTTTCTGGAGGTTCTCATTCGCGCCCGACATCTTTTTCCCAGCGGTTTTGGTTTTCTCAGCCGCTTTTTTCATCGATTCC
>CAYRLD010000344.1:1845-3095 GCA_964424925.1 uncultured Planctomycetales bacterium | reverse complement strand
GAGACGATGGCACGTCTCAAAGCCATCGATTCCGGGCATCATAATGTCGAGAAGGATCAGGTCTGGGGACTGGTCTTGGACCGCCTCGAGGCCCTCTTTGCCACATGAGGCGGTGATCACGACATACCCCTTCGAGGTGAGAACATCTTCGAGAAGGGTTACATTTGAGGGGGTGTCGTCGATGACCAAAATCTTTTGAGGTTTCATTTTCCGTCTCAAAGGAAAGCAGAGTCTTATATTTTACGCACAGTTATTTTAATGGGATACGGGTGGTGACCAACGGTTTTTTATCAGGAGCTCGTATGTGATCTGGTCAACCGAAAGTAGTATTTTTTCTAACTCGTTAAAGTCGACATTGGCTGGGTCATCAAAGGCGAAAGAATTGAGTCTGTTTTGAAGGCTGTGCTGGAGGGCGCCTTCCTTTGTGAAGATAGTGGAAACCGCCCCCTGCTTTACGATAGCGAACCCCGAGTCTTTGCGTAAGACGCTCTCCCCGATGCTGGAAAATGGTTCTTGAAACCCTAAAAGATCAAAGAGGGTTGGCATGAGGTCTACATGGGAACTGACTTCCCGGTTCACTCCGGGTTCAATGATTCCAGGCCCGTAGAGAACAAGAGGAATCCGGAAGTCATTGCGGAGATGTTTTGCAGGGGAGGGGTCCCTGGTTAGGTAGCGTGTTCCCACCTGGTCGGCGGTTAGAATAAAGATCGTATTGGAAAACCACGGCTGTTGCTTTGCTTTTTTTATGAATTCGCCGAGAGCCCAATCGGCGTAATACAAACTATTTGTAAACCCATTTTTCCCGGATGGGGAGTACGGATTCTTATGAAATTGCGGCCCCGGATCGGGGAATGGTTTATGCGTCGTGGCGGTGAAGAAAATACCGAGGAAAGGGGGGCCAAGTGTGTTCAATTCTTCCAAGCCATACATGAGGGTGTCGTAATCCCATCCCCATCTGGGATTTTTTGTGGGGTAATCTCGAATCCGGGGAACATCTTCCATCCCGAAAACGTGTTTAAATCCTACCCTTTGCGCGGCGGTAAGAAGACGGAACGATTCTCGTTGTGCGGTTCGTCCAAAAAGGGTTTTGTATCCATGTTTTTGCGCCACGGTTCCCACTTCTGTCAAATTGGACATTTCAAGTCCATACGCTAATTCCGGGTGTCCGATCATCGGGGGGACTCCCGTGAGTAAGGCTTGGATTCCTTCTATGGAACGCTGGCCCGAGGCGTAGAATGCCTCAAATTTCA
>CAYRLD010000344.1:0-1835 GCA_964424925.1 uncultured Planctomycetales bacterium | reverse complement strand
GAGGAAATAATACTCCAAATAATACTCCAACGAGAAAGTAAGGAAAAGCAACTGTGCGCGCGCCATTTGGTCGAAGTTGGGGGTCAAAGTCTCATCGGTTCCTTCGTAACTCGCGAGATATTCGGGGGTCCAGCTTTCCAGAATCAGGAGGATGATGTTGTGTCCTGTTTGACGCAAGTCGGAATACTGTTTGAGAAACGGATATTCTGAATTGGGAAGCCCGAGGTTGTTCTTCACTTCTTCCGGTTTGTAATAGATGTGAGAGAGATTGCTTAACTTGGCATGTGAGCGGGTCATAGAGAAGAAGCCATTCAGCCGCAACTGGCCTTGTGAGACACTTCCTGCCGAAAAAGCATCCACAATGCTGATTGGTTTGAGTCCAATATTTCCCCGGATAGCCAGAAATCCAACGATGAGAATTCCGACCCAGGCTCCCCATGCTTTGGTACGGGGCCAGGCTAGGAGGTCTTGCCTCACAATCTTTTTCCAGAGGTAACCTAGGGTTCCGGCGAACAGGGCTACCAGGAAAACGACCCAAAGGTAACTGGTGCGGGCAATTTCTGTCAGGAAGCCAATATCGTTTCCCAATAGGAAGGCTTCATTTGCCACATGCCTTTTCGTGTGCCCAAAGTAGACCAGGTCTCCGGCTAGTATCAGTAGTTGTAGGGAAAGCAGGATGAACCAAAGCCAGGCCCATCCAGAAAACCACCGCTTTCCAAGACGGGGGAATGGAATATTCATGAAGCAGAGTGGGCCGATTGCGACCAGGAAAACACTGCTTAAATCGAAATGAAGGCCAAAAAAGAAGGCGAGAAAGGTCTCTCCTACACTGAGAGAGGTGAAGATATCATGGTGAATAACAAAGAGGGCAACTCTTGCTAGGGTAAAGCAAGCCATGCTCAAAAGGAGGAGGTACAAACTTTTTCGGAAACAACTCATAATTTTTGGAATTAGAAGTCCGAAAGTTTACCTCAAATTTTATGGGATGTTAAGCCCTCCCTTCTGATCGGCTAATTTTATATGAAACCACAATTTTAGTGGTGTTCTGGCAATCTTCTTTCAGATGTCCTATTCTCAGTTCCTAATGCGAATCGGTTTTGATATTTCAAGCGCCGTAAAGCGCCGGGGGCGTGGAATTTCTTCCTATATCGTTTCTCTTCTTTCTCACCTGGGAAAGACTGAGCCGTCCATCGACCCTGTTTTCTTTATTCGGGATAACCGGTGGTGGGACCGGGACCTTGTGGGCCATCTCTTTCCTTCTGCCGAGCGTCGGTGGTTAATTGGGCCCTTGGGGCGTGTCGGGAAAGGGTTGGACGGGTTTCACGGAATGGGAACGCGACTCCCTTGGCGTTCATCCGTGCCTCAAACATTTACCCTTCATGATCTTCGTGACTATATGGGGATGGAATCTCTTCGGGAGGATTATCCTCCGGAGAGTGGGAAACGGAAATGGACGACGATCAAGAGAGCGTCTGGAATTATTTGTCCGAGTGAATACGGGAGGCAGCGGGTTCTCGAGATGTGTTCCTGGATCTCTCCCGAGAGTGTCATTGCTATTCATCATGGGGTCGATCACGATCTATTTCATCCCCCGGATCAGAAAGAGGCATCCTCCGTTGCAAAAAGACTCGGGATTGAGGGTGACTTTCTTCTGCAGGTCGGCTCTTTCTTCCCGCACAAAAATCTGGAATTGAGCCTTCGCGCCTTTGCGCTCTCTCGTGCGTATAAGGAAGGTCTTACTCTCGTTTTTGTCGGCGGGGGAGCTTCTTCCTCTTATGACAGACAGTTGAAAAATCTTGTGGAGGAGTTGGGTATCCGGGATCGAGTCCGTTGGG
>CAYRLD010000343.1:0-3123 GCA_964424925.1 uncultured Planctomycetales bacterium | reverse complement strand
TGCAGCCCACGCTCATCATCGTTAATAAACACGCTTGCGGTAATGTGCATCGCATTCACGAGAACAAGCCCCTCCTGGACACCACTTTCCCGGACCAGATTTTCAACCTCGGGAGTGATGTTGATAAAGTCCATCCGGGTGGGGGTTTCAAACCAGAGATGCTCCGTTTTCGATTTCATGCGGGACAGGATAGTGTTCCGGGGGCAGGGGGGGAACAAAAAAGAGCCCGCCCTTACGCCTCTTGAAGAAGCGTCGAAAACCGGGTGGGATCGATATTGGAGCCGGTCAAGACCACAACGATCTTTTTTCCTGATATTTGCCCGTCCAAAAGGGCGGCCACTCCCGCGGCAGCAGATCCCTCTACCACCATCTTTTCTTTCCGGGCAATCGCAGGAACGGTTTTACGAAGGTCGGCTTCTTTGGCCAGGACCACATCATCGATATATTCCAATCCGAGACGGTACGATACTTCGCTCACCCCCCCTTCGAGCCCCTCGGCGATCGTGGGCTTACTATCGATCTTTAAGTGCGCCTTTCCCTCTTTTCGAGAGAGCCACATGCCCGGGGACGAATCCGAATTGACCCCGATCACACGAGCATTCTGTTGATGAGCGACAACACCCAATCCGATCGAACAACCTCCGCCGCCACAAGAAACGACGATGGTGTCAATATCGGGGATCTCTTCAAAGATTTCGAGACCGGTCGTGCCCCCATTCCCTGCGATCACTCCAGGATCATCAAAGGCCGAGACCCAGGTCCCTCCCAACTCATCGATCCGTTCCCGCGTCCAGAGTTCCGTATCGTCATACCCATCAAAAGGGGAAAGGATCACCCGGGCGCCAAAAGAGCGCATCGCTTCTTCTTTTACCTTCGGAACCCCCTTGGGAACCACAATCGTACAAGGGACATCAAAAGTCTTCGAAGCGATCGCGAGACCTTGCCCGTGATTTCCGGCAGAAGCCGCAACGACCCCCTTTTTCGACTCCGGGTAAAGCCCCAGGTGGGCAAAGCCTCCACGGACTTTAAAGGATCCTGTCCGTTGAAGGTTTTCGCATTTTAGATAAACCTCCGCCCCGGTCTCCTTCGACAACCATTCACTGAAGAAGAGGGGGGTTCGGCGAACATGCCCGGAAACCACCTCTTTCGCCCGAAGGATCAGGTCCATCGAAATATCAGGAATCATGTGTCATCACCTTTCTTTGACGGGTAGCCGCGTACAGAAATACGGCCGAACTTGCGGCAACATTGATGCAATCCCAATCCGCAGACATGGGAATATAGACCGTTCGGTCACACGCATCGAGGACCGAAGGGGAAACCCCGTCCGCTTCGCTTCCTAAAACGATACAGGTATCCTGGGAAAGATCAATTTCGTCTAGATTCATTTTCTCCCCATGGATGTGGGCCGCATAGGTCGGGATCGACATCTGGGAGATCGTCTCAGCGAGGTTATCGGTAAATTTTAGAGGGGTTCGAAGAGGCGCCCCCATCGCAACGCGAACCGAACGACGTAACCATGGATTGGCGGTCGTCTCCCCAATAATCACGCCACCCACTCCAAATCCGGCACAATTGCGAAGAATGGACCCCACATTCTCGGCATGAGAGATCCCATCCAGCGCAATGACAAGCCCGTCCCGAAAGGGGATCGGTTCGGGGATCAACCCCATCGCAAAATAGCCGCGATGAACCTTGAAGCCGACATAGTCGGACATCTCTTCTTTCGATTTGATAAGAACTTCCGCTTCCGGGGGAATCAGTTCTTTGAGTCGTTCAAATCCTTCTGGGGTGAGAAGACATTTCTCGACTTTCGTATCGAGGAGCATTTTCCGAACGACATGATGCCCTTCGCCGATAAACCGGCCGGGAGGGCACGCGGACATTCGAAGGGAACGAAATGGATCCATCCGGGAGATTATGCCGCGACCGCAGCAAAAGCGCTAGAAATCCCGTCAGCCTTTCTTGTTGTCATCCTTCGAACATTTGATGCGAAGGTGGTAATGATTCTCATGCCCTTTGTGATGCCGCAACAGTTTATCCGCACGATCGATCTGCTTCTTGAGATAGGCCCTTTCGCGTGAGTTCCGTGAACGGGCCATACGATCCCGGGCATAATCCAGGAGCAACTCTTTGATCCAAGATGCGATCAGAATAAACCGGATATCTTTGCCAAAGAAAGGGTTGTCCATCATCAAGCAGACGTAATCCCAATTTCGCTGCAGATCGAATTTTAGTGTGCCGCCGGCATTCCCCTCTTTATCAATTTTGACCATCTTGTTTCCCTGAGGTTTTCCTTTTTTGTCGCAAAGGTAGAACCCCAGGTCGACATCGCGGCCCCCTTGATGGCTTACATGGGGAGGGAGCTTTCCGCCTTCTTTCCGGCCGATATCGCCGACGTAGAACGTACCCTGTTTTCCATACCGGTCGCCCATTTCGGCACCCAGAATCATCAGCCCGTAGACCATCTCATCGGTACCAAAATTCGTTTTCCGGCTGACCGCAGATCTCATGGTATACCCATACCCTTTGGCCGGAAGTTCTTTCGCATGTTCCAGTTTCGCCGCATTGGGTAATCCCGTAGAGCGACTCGGAACAAGAGTCTTCTGCGCTTTTTTGATGATCCGGACGACATTCAGATAGTCACGGGAGACGCGTCTTCGGATACTGTCTTGCGCGGTGAGGGAAAGGGGAAGTACGAGGGCGAGGCCGATTATCAGTAGTTTTCTCATCATTATACGAAACGAATTTCCTTGCTGATTCGTACAATTCCGTGTCGAATCCTGAAAATCCTTGGGAGATTATTCATGCACATTTTCATGCTCGTTCTTGGACTTACCTGCTTTCAGACCGAAACATCGACGGACGTCATCGACTCCATCATCCGCGAAGGAAATTCAAATTCCGAGGTCATGGAACATCTCGATCAACTGGTCAATGGAATCGGAGCAGGTGAAGGCATTCAATAATGACACACTCTATTTGCGTCTGGGGGTAAGCCTGTCTCCTCGAGGAATCATGACTTCATTTTCCGATAGATGGTGAAGGATCTTTTCGACCCTCTCCCGATCTTCCGGATATCTCTCGTAATAGAGACGGTTCTTTTCCCGAACGATTTCATGA
>CAYRLD010000342.1:0-3141 GCA_964424925.1 uncultured Planctomycetales bacterium | reverse complement strand
ACCGTTTCCGGAGCGTTGGTGTCGATCGTCCAGACATGCTTCGCGGGGGTTGAGTCACTATTGCCGGTCGGCCCGATCGCGCGCACTTCGTAGGCGTGGGATCCATCCGAAAGCCCGGTATAGACGTCAGGAGTGCTCGCCGTTTCCCAGCCTCCTCCATCAAGTTGATGTTCAAAAGTAGAGCCGGCCTGGCTCGAAGTGAACATAAAAGTAGCATCCGAAGAAAGAGAGATAGATGGGGGTGCGAAGGCGATCGTGGTTTCCGGGTCCCCGCTATCGATCGTCCAGGGGTAAGAAGCGGCCGAGGGATCGACATTCCCCGCCGGGTCGATCGCACGTACATCGTACGTATGGTTTCCTTCAGCTAACCCGGTAATTGTTTCTGGGGAGGTGACCGATTGCCACGCGCCACCATCGAGTCGACGCTCAAAAGTGGAGCCCGCTTCATTCGATTTGAAATCGAACGTGGCGCTCGATGAAGTGGTCGGATTTGTTGGCGCAGAGGTGATCGCGGTATTGGGGGGGGTCGTATCACCGCTTGCGACCCGAACGAGAAATCCATCTTGGGAGAAGGATGGGCCCCACCCCCCTCCCGTAACGGGGAAATTGGAGGATCCCGTAAAGCCGGCGAGATAGGTATCCCCAGAGCTGTCCCGGACCACACTCGTCGCATGATCTGCGTTATCTCCTCCTAAAAGAGAAGACCACTCCAGAGCCGATCCGTCTGGCAGGAACCGGGAGACAAAAGCGTCGGTCGGCCCTCCTCCGTAAATCGCCTGGAACCCTCCGTTGGTCGGGAAATTGATCTCATCGGTGTACCCGGCGACCGTTACTCTTCCGGTATCATCGACAACGATATCGACCCCCGCTTCGAGTTCGGTCGATGCCCCAATCGATCCTCCGAGATAGGTCGACCAGAGAACCGTTCCGAGTGCAGAAAACTTGCTGACAAAAGCATCCGATTCTCCCCCCAGGGTTGTTTGGTAGGCGCCCGGAGTAACCGGAAAGGATGTTGAGTAGGTTTGCCCGGTGACATATACGTTTCCGCCCTCGTCGACCGCAACCCCGTTTCCGTGATCATCGGAGACGGTTCCCCAGTAGGTCGACCAGGCAAGAGTATCCCCGGCGGCATTGACCTTGGTCACGAACCCGTTGCCAAAAGAGGTTTGTGCGGCGGAAGCGATGGGAAAATCGTTCGATGTGGTGAGCCCCGTGACAACCGCATTGCCACTATCATCGACATCGATTCCAAAAGCGCGATCCTCTTCCGAACCTCCGAGATAAGAAGCCCAGACAACCGTCGGTATCGAGCCATCGGAAATGCGTGCGACAAATCCATCGTAATCAGAAGTGCCCCACGGAAAATATCCTCCCATGGCGGATTGAAAAGCGCCCGACACGGGGAAGAGGGGGGAGTTGGTGTAACCGGTGAGATAAATATCACCGGTGGGTCCCAGAACAAGATCCCTACCATGGTCTGATTCCGGATTCCCGGCAGAACCGAGATATCCTCCTCCGAGGTAGGACGACCAGAAAAGATCCCACCCAGCCGATCCGATCTTGGCGACAAAGGCATCCGCCCCTCCTCCGGGGAAAGGTTGGAAGGCGTTTACATTCGGGAAATCGTCTGAGGACGTATCTCCGGTGACATAGACATTCCCCGCCGCATCCACATCGATTCCGCATCCATAATCGGAAGAGGCTCCTCCGAGGTAAGAGGCCCAGACGATCGAGGGGCCAGAGGGATCGATCTTCATGACATACGCGTCGGTCGATCCCTGGTAGTTCAGTTGGAATCCGCTTGAGGTGGGAAAAGAGGCGGAAGAGGTTGTTCCGATGGTGTAGAGCATTCCTGCGTTGTCGACTGCGATATCACTTCCTCTTTCGACGCCGGTGACGGCGGTTCCCCCGACCATCGTGGACCAGGAGAGCGTGGGATCGATAACCAGCGGCAGAGTTGGGTCGATCTGATCTTCATTAACCGTGAGAGAGAAACTCCAGGCGAGAGGGTCGGCACCCTTTTGGACCGATTCGTACTTCGCTTCGATGACCTGATGGCGTCCATCCGGAAGAGGTTGATAACAGTAGAGCCCTTCTTCCCGAACGAGACCCACCCCGGTTTCCATCTCGAGACGTTTTCCATCCTTCCCGATGGTCATCTTTTCGATTCCGTCCATCTCGATTTGGATCGGTTTGGGGCGCCACCCGGGCGCGGCGTGAATAATGTATTCGACCCCTTTTGTGCGGGAGACGAGTTCAAGGTCGATTTGAGGAAGGATCTCTTGGTACCGCACGCTCTGGTAACTTGTTTGGTCGATCGTCCAATCTGATTTCGCTGATCCGACGAGATGATGCACTTTTCCTGGAAGAGGTTTTTGGGGGAGAGGGGAAACGTCACGAGCGCCCGCTACCTTCCAATGGATTCCCCAATCGGGTGTTTGGGCCGACCCGGGAAGAGAGAGTGCCATCCCTTTTTCCGAAAAGAAGAGTGTTCCGGATTTGTCTTGTCGGAGGAAGCGACCCGGCTTTTCCCGGTCTTCCACAATGGGGGATGCGACCGCTTCGATTTTCGGAGGGGCGGATGCGATTTCGGGAGGGGTTGTTGGGGGGAGTGGTGAGTTCGTTTTGAGGGGGAGGAGAGAAGAGTCAATTCTTCCAATTTTAATCATTTCGGGGGAAGAGAACGGTTCTCGTTTCGATTCGGGTAGAGCGAAAAAGGAGAAGGGGGTTATCCCTAGAATCAGAAAATAGAGAGAGAGTCGAAATCGGTCCCGCATGAAGCACCTCGCCTGAATGGTTCATAAAGGGGGGAAACTTCCCCGTAGGGTCCCGTACGCAATGGAGGGAAATCTCTCATCAGTAAATGAAGGGAAGGGAAAGGTTTTCGATGGGAGAGATGTGAATGTACTTGTAACTACCTAATAACCATATAGTTAAAATAACACCCCTACCAACCCGCTTTTTCATTTTTCGCCCCCTTTTTCCTAATGCCTTTGGGGAATTCCCTTTTCAGAGGGGTGAAGCAAAGGGAAGGAGACGAAGATGAAAAACAACAGAATACAGAAACTGGCCTGGGTCGTTTGCACCACGATCGGAACCCTCATGACCGCGTGCGGAGGCGGCGGAGGCAGTGATCACGAT
>CAYRLD010000341.1:0-3145 GCA_964424925.1 uncultured Planctomycetales bacterium | reverse complement strand
TAGCGCGCAATGTTGTGAATCGTACTTGGAAATGGTTGATGGGAAGGGGTTTTGTTGAGCCGGTGGATGACTTTAACCAGATGAACCGACCTCTGCACTCGGCCACCCTCGAACATATCCGACGCGAATTTGCCCGCAATCGCTACTCTCTGAAATTTCTTTTTCGGGCCATCTGTAATTCAGAATCTTACCAACGGGAGTGCGGCTGGACAACGGAACCGTTTGCTTCGGCAGGGCTGCGTCCGCTCACGGGGGAGCAACTCTTTCGCGCTCTTTCTGTGGCCCTTCTTTCGGGAGAGAAACCTCCTGATTTCAAAAGTAAGGGGATGCAGAAGTTCTGGGATAGATTTCGGCAAAACCTTCCTTCTATTTTTGGTGCGGGACAACCGTGGACAGAGGTGTCTGTTCTCCCCGGAAATACGCGTCAGGTATTAATGTTGCGGAATGGAAAACTGGTTCGAGATCTTCTGGCTTATAAGAAAGGTCTCTTATCGAGATTGGAAGGAGACTCCGAAGAAAAGCTCGAGGAACTCTTTCTGGCTCTTTTGACTCGGTTTCCATATCCCGAGGAAATTGATCGGTACCTTGGGGCGGGGGAATCGAAAAAGTTGGATCGATCTGTGTGGGAAAATATTGCCTGGACTCTGGTGAATTCGACAGAGTTTTCCGTGCGGCACTGATACGGAGGTTTGAATATGTCATGTCCGGATTGCAATCAGGTTGATCGGCGAAGTTTCCTGAAATTTGCCCTAGGGGGAACCGCCCTTTCGGCATTCTCTCCCATGGGAACTCTTCTCGGTCAGGATACGACGGTTGTATCTGGTACACGGGCAAAGTCATGTATTCTCCTTTGGATGGGTGGGGGCCCAAGTCAGCTCGATACTTGGGATCCGAAGCCCGGACGAAAAACAGGAGGTCCTTTTCAAGCGATCAACACCGCTTCCCGTGGTATGCAGATTAGTCAGCATCTTCCCCAGATGGCCAAGCAGGCGAAACATTTTTCGATCATTCGTTCTCTCACGACAAGAGAAGCGGCTCATGAGCGGGGAACCTACTTGATGCATACCGGATATTCTCCCATTGCCGGACAGCCCTTTGCCCCGGTGGGGACGGTCGCCTCCTATGAGTTGGCCCGAAACAACTTTCCGCTTCCTACCTACGTAGCGATTCGTCCTCCGGAGATTCCTCAGTGCGAAATTTTTGGAGAGAGGCATCTTCCGTTTACTGTTCAGAATGTGAACAATCCTGTTCCAAATGTGAAGTCCCTTGTGGGAAAGGACCGTGAGTCTCTCCGGAAGAAATATCTGGAGATGCAAGAGAGGGATTTTATCGAGAATCGTCCCGGGCGGGAGATGGAGCGGCGTCAGGAGGCTTCGAAGCGAGCTCAGGACCTGATGACGACGCCCATGATGAAGGCGTTTGAAATTAAGAGAGAGCCGGAAAAGGTTCGGAAGGCTTATGGTGGTGGATTTGGAAAGAACTGTCTTCTGGCCCGCCGGTTGGTCGAAGTTGGGGTTCCTTTTGTGGAAGTCTCGATGGGGGGGTGGGACACCCATGACAATAATTTTGAGCGAGTCCAGAAGCTTTCCGGAAGCCTCGACCGAGGGTTTTCCTCTCTCTTGGGAGATCTAGTCGATCGAGACCTTCTGAAAGATACGCTCGTTATCTGCGCCGGGGAATTTGGGCGTACACCTCGGATTAATGGAGGAAATGGCCGGGATCACTGGACCCGATGCTGGTCTGTGGTTATGGCTGGAGGGGGAATTCAGGGGGGGAGGGTGATTGGCTCTACCGATAAGGATGGGATGGATATTCGGTCTCGACCTGTGTCGGTTCAGAACTTCTTTGCCACGATATATCAGTCTCTCGGAATTAATCCAGATAAGCGGTATCTGGTAAATGGACGGAAGGTTCAGTACGCCTACAATGGTACTCCCGTGAAAGAGCTCTTCTAGTCTTCGTCGTAAACGACTTTCCTTGAGGTTCGGAACGCCCTTTCGTCCACGTCTCCCAAATCTCCCAAGGCGATTCCGCTTGAAGCTCTTAGGTGGTCTCGCACCTCTTCCATTACCTTGCTCTTATACTTCTCGGCTATGCGGTCGAGAGCGTAGAGAGTTCCACTGATTGATTTCCGATATCGCTCCACATTTACATCAAGATCTTCGACATTTTTAACATGCCGTTTTGATGACTCGACCATGCGCGTGGCCATTTGTTGTAAAAGTTTTCGCAAAAGTTTCGGATCCTTTTGGAGGACTTTATTTAAATTCGAATCGTCAAGTCCTCGGAAGATAAGAACGTC
Organism: uncultured Planctomycetales bacterium; assembly: GCA_964424925.1. Taxonomy (GTDB): domain Bacteria; phylum Planctomycetota; class MHYJ01; order MHYJ01; family JACPRB01; genus CAYRLD01. The sequence goes on along the minus strand of CAYRLD010000341.1, from coordinate 843 downwards.
GCAAGGGATCAAGGCTCGAACGGTTGCGGTTCGGTTCGTATGAAGAAGGGCCGCCATTTCACCGAACCATTGTCCTGCATCGATTCTTCCAATAATCTTATTGTTGACCTCGACGCAGGCGTCACCCTTTTGAAGGAAAAATATTTCGTTCGAAGGGGGAGCTCCTTCCTGAATGATGATGTCATCCTTAGTGAAATTTTTGATTACCTTTTGTACGCTCATTCGTCCTCTCCAAGAATTCGGGCACTCCGTATAGTATCCATTTCCGGGAAATATTTATCTAAGTATTCGTTTCCATTTTTATGAATCTGTTCCTGGGAGGGTCGGTTGCTATAGCCAGAATAGAAAAGGTCAGCAACCTCCATACCTTCGATTACTTCGCCGAAGGGCGCGAACCCCTGTGGATCGAGAGAACTGTTCTGGTTGTAGTTGATAAAGATTTGTGTTGTACGGCTATGAGGGTCCGATCTCTTTGCGAAGGTTACTCTACCTCTTGTATTGGACTTCAGGACGGGATCGTCCTTGATGGCCTTATTCCTCCATTTAGAGCTTGTTTCTGGATTCCCTGCGATTCCAAATTGGGCTACAAATTTCCGGGGGAATCGAATGACTCGGAAAATTCGATTGTCGTTGTAGTAACCCTCTTCTACGAGAGTTCGAAACCTTTTCGCTCCTATGGGGGCCCACTCTGGATACGCTTTTACAAGGAAGTTTCCTTTTGTGGTTTCGAAGAGAACTCGAAATGGTTTCGAAGTTTCTTTCACTTTCGGCTTTGCATCACACGCAAGTAAGAAAGTCATCGAACATAAGAGAAGGGCGTACCGTTTCATCATCGAGTGTCAG
>CAYRLD010000340.1:1310-3185 GCA_964424925.1 uncultured Planctomycetales bacterium | reverse complement strand
TAAGAGAAAAATGGCGAACTTGATTCCGGGCCGTTTACCCCGTATCCTTTCGACCCGATGCTTACGTTAACCGATGTCCGAAAGTCATACGGCGAAATCATTGCGGTCGAAAAGCTCTCCCTGGAGATCAAACAGGGCGAGATCTTTGGACTCCTAGGTCCAAACGGAGCCGGGAAGAGCACCTGTGTCAGCCTCTCCGTCGGCCTTCTCGATTGCGAGGAAGGTTCAGTCGACTTTAATGGGGCCGGTTCTCCCACGGTTCCTGCCGTTCGGGCGAAGATCGGGGTCGCCCCCCAAGCTCTCGCCCTCTACGAAGAACTGACCGGGGAAGAGAACCTCCGCTTTTTCGGTTCCCTCCAAGATCTCAAAGGATCCCGGCTCAATGAGAGAGTCGATTGGGCACTTCAATTCGTCGGCCTCGCCGATCGAAGTACCGATCGAGTGAAAACCTACTCCGGAGGAATGAAACGAAGGCTGAATATTGCAGCGGCACTTCTGCACGATCCGGAGCTCCTGCTCCTCGATGAACCGACCGTCGGTGTTGATCCCCAATCGAGAAACGCGATCCTCGAAAACATTCTGGCGCTCAAAGCGAAAGGGAGAACGATCGTCTACACCACCCATTACATGGAAGAGGTCCAGAAACTTTGTGACCGCGTGGGGATCATCGATTACGGGAAACTTCTCGCCCTCGACACCGTCGATGAATTGATCCGGAAGCATGGGGGAAAAAACGTTGTCTTCGCCAAGAGCGAATCGGGCGAAGTGAGAATCGAAACGGATGATCCGGTCGAAGAGTTGAGTCGCCTTCATGCGGAAGGGGGTCTCTCGGAATTCCGTTGGGAAAAACCGGACCTCGAAACGGTCTTCTTAAACCTAACCGGACGGAGTTTGAGAGACCAATGAGATCGATCTTCTCCATGGCGCGAAAAGATCTTCGTCTTCTCCTTCGGGACAAGGCGGGATTCTTTTTTACTTTCTTCTTTCCGCTCATCTTCGCGGTCTTCTTCGGATCGATCTTCGGGGGAATCGGAAGTGAATCGGCTTCGATGAAGGTGGTCGTGGTGGATGAAGATCAGACCGAAGGCTCACGAGCCTTTATTGAAGAGTTGAAATCGACCGAAGGGCTCGATATCTCATTGGCCTCGCGGGAAGAGGCCGTTCGTCTCGTCCGGCAGGGCAAACAAACCGCCTATGTCATCCTTCCCAAAGAATTCGGCAAGAGCCGCCAAAGGATGTTCTGGGAGATGCCACCCGACCTGGAACTTGGCGTCGACCCGGCACGAAAAGCCGAAGGCGCAATGCTCGAGGGGATCCTGACGCAATCGCTCTTCAAAGGAATGGGGGAGACCTTCCAAAACCCAAAAAAGCTTCAAGCCCGGATCAAACAGTCGCTCCTCATGCTTCGGATGGGGGGGACACTCAACCCGGATCAAAAACGGATGGAACGATTCCTGAAGGATCTCGATCTCTATCTTGAAGAGCTTCCCGAAAAAGGGGAGGGCGCATCCATGGACTGGAATATCGGAGCGATCAAAAAATCGGAGATAAAAGAAGAGAGAAGCGGACCGAAGAATCCTTTTTCAATTTCCTTCCCTCAAGCGATCATCTGGGGCATTCTCGGCTGTGTGGCCACCTTTGCGGTTTCGCTCGTAACCGAGAGATCCCGGGGAACACTCATTCGACTGAGGATCGCTCCCATTAGACGCGTCCAGATCATCGCAGGAAAAGGGGTCGCCTGTTTTGTAACAACCGTCCTCATGTCGACGGTGTTGCTCTTACTCGGAGCTTTCGTCTTTCATGTCCGGCCCGCCTCTATCCCGCTTCTTGCGATGGCGGTCGTCTCCGTTTCGATCGGATTCGTCGGGATCATGA
>CAYRLD010000340.1:0-1210 GCA_964424925.1 uncultured Planctomycetales bacterium | reverse complement strand
CCGCTTCTTGCGATGGCGGTCGTCTCCGTTTCGATCGGATTCGTCGGGATCATGATGTTCCTGTCTGTCCTCGGGAAGACAGAAGCAGCCGCTGGGGGAATGGGATGGGCCATCTTGACCCTCTTCTCCATGATGGGGGGCGGGATGATGCCGCTCTTCTTCATGCCTTCCTGGATGCAGACGGTAAGCCATATCAGTCCTGTCAAATGGGCAATTCTGGCGCTGGAAGGCCCGATCTGGAGAGGCTTTTCATTCGCGGAAATGATTACCCCGTGTGCCATCCTCATCGGAGTCGGGATCGTTTTCTTTGCCGTAGGAACCAAAGCGTTCCGCTGGACAGAACAGAGCTAATCGTTCGTCTTCTTTGCGAGCGACCGTACCAGTTTATCGAGTTCACTCACTTTTGCGGCAGAATAGCCCCGGTCATGAAACCAGATTACTTTTCCCGTTTCATCGAAAAGACCCTTCATGATGTTTTGGCCTTCAATTCACCAACAACTCGATCCATCTTTTCCCATTCACCAAGAAACCATTTCTCCTGAGCCTCTTTTTCCTTTGGGATCTCCGAACGGGGAACGCGCCAACATCGAATCCGCAAAGGGTGTCCCACAAGGCCACCGTTGATCAGGTCGGCGAATGTGGTCACGGCATCCAACCCATACGTCGCCATGAATACGACATCGACCTCAGGGGCGGACCGAACAAGAGTCAAAGTTCCCCCCAATTTGGGAGGAAGAACATTTTTGAGCCTTCTCATCGACTCAACCAGATGACCGGAACACCCCTGAGATAGCTTTTCCCGAACTTGGTTTAATTTAGAAGGGGTAAAACGAGTCCCTTCCGGATAAAACAAAACTCCTTCTTTTTCCGTTAGGTTTTGAGCAATAGACTCAATCCCCTCTAAATTCTGATCCCGATTCTTACTCGTCCGATGAATAAACAGATTTGGTAGCCGATTCCCGGCAATGTCGATACACGGGTCCCAAAGTAATTCGGATTTCATGACATACCGGAGGAAAATTTGATGGGGGCGAAGAATTAGTCCAGAAGGAATAATCGTATCTCCAGTACTCACATGACGGGGGAAGACCAGCATCGGCCCCCTGCTGAGACATTCATCCCCCTCAAGCTCGACCTTCATGGAGAACATCCACAACATTCCGCCGTAAAGGACCCCGGTCCACCAGACCTGAAGCCGTCCCGTAAAAGC
>CAYRLD010000339.1:0-3191 GCA_964424925.1 uncultured Planctomycetales bacterium | reverse complement strand
CTCGTATACGGCACCTATTTCCAATAAAGAGGAGCGAGTTTCTATGAATCCCTATCGGATCTTCCTGGTCCTATTCTTGTTTTCCTTTCTTTTCGGGTGTGGGGGTGCGAAGGAAGAAGTGGTTCTGAAATTTACCGCTATTCCCGGAGATAGCACGACAGAATTAGCAGCCAAATTCGAGCCTTTTGAAAAATATTTAAGCGGAAAATTGGGCGTAAAGGTTCAATATGTTCCAACCGCCGATTATGCCGCCTCGGTCGATTCTTTTGTAAATGGGGATGTTCACCTCGCCTGGTTTGGCGGGTTGACCGGTGTTCGAGCTCGGAGGAAGGTGGAAGGGTCCAGAGCGATTGCCCAGGGGAAAGTTGATCCCCAATATAAAACCTATTTTATTGCGCATAAAGACTCTGGGTTGAAGCCGGGTACCGAATTTCCATCTGACCTTAGAGGAAAAAAGTTTACGTTTGGCTCTTCGGGGTCGACTTCCGGGCGGCTTATGCCGACCCACTTTATTACTAAATTCACAGGGGAAACGGTTGATCAATTTTTTGGTTCGGTTCCTCATTTTTCTGGATCGCATGAAAAGACGGCTCAGTTGGTTTCCGCCGGAACGTTCCATGCTGGGGCGATTGATTACAAAACGTATGATCGGTTGGTGGCCGAAAAGAAGATCGATCCTAAAGTCTGCTATGTGATCTGGACGACGCCGGCCTATCCCGATTACAATTGGACCGCTCACCCTGATCTGGACAAAAAGTTCGGGGAAGGGACCATTGATCGTTTGCAGAAGATCATGATTGAAATGACCGATACAGAGCTTCTTAAGGCGATTAATCGTCAGGAAGGTCTGATTCCAGCGAAGAACGAGGAATGGGATGATCTCGCAGGACTCGCCAAAGAGCTCGGACTTCTCCGATAGTTGCATCGCAGACCGCTTTCGGGTTGAAAATATAACCCAACGGTTTGGCGGCTTGGTTGCTCTGGAGAAAGTCTCCCTTTCGATAAAGCCGGGAGAAAGGGTTGCCCTCGTCGGCCCCAGCGGTGCCGGAAAAACAACTCTCTTACGTCTTCTCAATGGAACGCTGCAACCGACAGAAGGTTCCGTAAAGGTCGGAGAGTCTGATCTTGGCAGTCTCTCTTCTTCTGACCTCCGGCGTATTCGTTCTCAGATCGGATTTGTTCACCAGGATCTAAGTCTTGTTCCGAATATACGGGTCTCTCAAAACATTATCTCGGGAAAATTAGGGCAGAGATCTTTTTTCTCTTCTCTGCAAGCTTGGTTTTTCCCGGGAAAAGAAGATCTTCTTCGAACCCATGAAATTCTCGAGAGAGTTGGTATTCCTGAAAAACTGTTCCAGCGAACAGACTCTCTTTCCGGTGGTCAGCAGCAACGTGTGGGGATTGCGAGAGCGCTTTTTCAGGAACCGCGATCCATTTTAGCAGACGAACCGGTCTCTTCCGTCGATCCCGCTCGAGCTCGCGATACAGTAGAGCTTCTCACGGATATCTGTCGGGAGCGAGAAGTGACTTTGATCATGAGTCTTCATAACCTGGAACTGGCTCGGGAATTCTTTCCCCGTCTCATCGGGATTCGGAATGGAAAAGTCGCTTTTGATCACGGGGCGGATCAGGTGGATGATACCTGTTTCCACCGTCTCTTCGACTTGAATGAAGATGAGATGATGAATGACGGGGCCTGAACCTGTTTCTCGTCCTTTTCCCCTTGGATGGCGATCTCTGGTCCTTTTTTCCCTTCTCGGGGTCGGACTTGTCTCCTGGTTTTCTCTCGGAATCCATTTTGAAGATCTTGTTCCCGGAGAAGGGGGAGGAAAGGTCGTCATCGACTTTTTTTCCCAGGCGGTTCAACCGGCCCTCGATTATGAATCCGAAGCCCCATTGGGAGCAGATCCTCTGCTTCTTCAAGCCGCAAAAGCGGCCTGGCGGACCCTTGTCTTCGCTGCTGCCGCCATGATGCTTTCTCTCGTGATCGGATTTCTGCTTGGGTTTCCGGCCTCTACTTCCTGGTGGAGTGGAAATCCGTACTTGCCTAAAGCGGTAACCTCTTCTCTTTTTGGGGGAACCCGAATCCTTATTACTCTTATGAGATCGGTTCATGAGTTGCTATGGGCGGTTCTTTTTCTTTCCGCTTTTGGGTTCAACACATTTAGTGCCGTGATTGCGATCTCTATTCCCTACGGGGGTACGCTCGCCAAGATCTTCTCAGAAATGATCGATGAGGCCCCCAGAAACGCTTCCGGAGCGCTTCGAATGGCAGGGGGATCCGGGTTGCAGGTGTTTTTCTTTGGGCTCCTTCCCCGGGCTCTTCCGGACATGATGGCGTACGCGTTCTATCGCTTTGAGTGTGCGGTTCGTTCTTCTGCGATTCTCGGGTTTTTTGGGTACCAGACACTCGGATATTTTATTCGGGGCTCCTTCGACAACCTTCATTTTGGCGAAGTGTGGACCTACCTTTACACCCTCTTTTTCCTCGTTTTCATTCTCGACGCGTGGAGCGGTGCTCTTCGGAAGAGGTTCCTTGCGTATGAATGAACGAGAAGAAAAAGTTCGAGACCTCTGGAAAAACCGGCCCCGCCGCCCCTTTCTCCGGTGGAGTTTGATTCTACTTTTCGCGTTGGGATTCACCTCTTGGTTTTCGGGAGAGATTGATATTGCGGGTCTCTTTTCTTCGCAACGGATCGATAATCTAGACCGCTTTTTATCCGAAGAAGTTCTTCCTCCTTCTGTACAAGAAGGGGGTTCTTTTGGGGAATGGGCGGGTAGCCTCTTTGCAGAAAAAGGGGGGGAGGCTCTTTGGGTCACGTTTCATATTTCGATCATTTCGATTCTTTTTGCTGGGGTGTTTGGATTCTTTCTCGCATTTCCGGCGGCACGAAATTTTATGCAACCGGACCCTTTTCTTCCCGGGACAAAGAAAGCGGGGTTCGTTCGAAAATCGATTATTCAGGTGACCCGATTTATACAGTTATTTATGAGAGCCATTCCCGAGTATGTTTGGGCCTACCTTTTCCTTGCGATGCTCGGGCCTTCTGCTTGGCCGGCTATTCTTGCCTTAGCGATTCATAATGGAGGCATCCTCGGGAAACTCAATTCCGAGGTGATTGAAAATCTCGATCCGGCGACGCTTCGATCTTTGCGGATGCTGGGGGCCAAACGCTTTTCCATTGCGGGGT
>CAYRLD010000338.1:0-3198 GCA_964424925.1 uncultured Planctomycetales bacterium | reverse complement strand
GTGATCTTTTTCAACGGGCGATCGAGGACAACAAGCCCTAACCCCCCGGATATTCTGTCATCTCCCTTGGATGAACTCGTCCCTCTACGTGTCGAATGGCGGTTTGCCGATACCGTTTCGCCTGTTCGATAAAGCCTTCCCGTTGGGATTCGGTTGTTTGCCCGATAATTTTCCCCGGAACGCCCACAACAATCGAATGGGGGGGAATCACTTGCCCCTCCCGGACAAGAGCCCCTGCGGCAATGAGGCTCCCCGCGCCAATTTCAGCCCCCGCGAGGAGAACGGAATTAATCCCGATGAGACAGCCATCCCCAATGGAACTCGCATGGATCATCGCCATATGCCCAACGACCACATCACGTCCGATCGTGAGATCCATCCCCGGATCACAATGAAGGACCGATCCATCCTGAATGTTGGAGTTCTCGCCGATCGAGATCCGGGCCATGTCTCCCCGAACGACAACGTTGTACCAGATCGAAACTCCCTTCGAGAGTACGACATCACCTACAACGGTTGCATTCTCAGCAAGATAGGCACCCTCTTTCTCGATCAACTTCATCAGAACTTTCTCCGGAAAAGTGGCCTCCGCCCGACTCGTCTCTCTCCAAACGAGTCAGGCGGTTTTTCCCCCTCGATCTCCAGGGCCGCCGCCATGAAGGCAGACCATCCGCCTGGAGTAATTATGGAAATGGACGTCGCGCAAAAATGCGAAACGCGCCGGACTTGTATTTTTCGGATTTACACCCACCTGATGATCCTCCCGAGATAACTGGTGAGGGGAATCATCATAGGGGACTCGAGTGAAATGTCAACGCGAAGTTCCGAATGCAAAAAATTTTACTTTTCGAAACCCTTTTTAAGAATTTGCAAATACCGCTCTTTTTCTTGATCAAAGACAAAAACGATTTCCATCACCCTGTGAGAGCGCCAGCCAACCGCATGTTTTCTCGCCCAAGAACGGGCCACTTCCTGACTATCCGGGGGGCGGCCCAACATCTCTCCGTGAATCCATTTCTCTCGATTGATTTCGTGAAGTTGCTCCCGGATCTCTCGTGCCGGATTGATCGAACGATGTTGCAAAATGTAGAGCTTTACCGCAACCTCAGGGTTGACCTGTTTTGTTTTCCCAGCGAATTTTTTCTCTTGAAGGGCGCGAATCTTCTCTCGATGGGCAACGAGAAACTGCTCCAGGTCCCGCCGGATCTGATCCAGCTCGCCCTTTTCGAATTTCTCCCGAATATGCCCGATTTCGTCCATGCCACCTACGGTAGAGTAAGAATCTCCGAAATATTCGCCTTCCTAGTAATAATCGGCTCAATCACGCCGGAAGGGGAAGTCATAATCACATTTATTCCGGGACCATGCCCACTCGCATCGGAGGAACCATGCGTCACCACCCCCAACGTGATCGCTCCCGGTTGCCACCGGGCCCCATGTGTTGCATCGTAATCGGTCACGGCAACCACATCGCCAAGTCGAATCGTATCAAGAGAATACTCCTTCACCACTTCCGGCGAAGTTGCCTGAATATCGAGACTTCCTCGATGACAATTGCCGGATCCAACACCACTGCCCATGATTTTCCCGAGGATAATTTTGGCAACCGGAATACGTAATTTACCTGCACGTTCCGTTGGATTCATCGCTTTCAAAAAACGAGGAGAGGTGTTCATGATCGTTACGTCTTCATAGTCGGTCGCACAAAGACCTACGCCTCCACCCCGAACCTGAATTTCATCCCCAACCGTTAATCGTTCCATCACGCGTTTGGGAAAATGAACCAACACTCGCTCGTGCGTCCCATGCTGATGCTTCCCAACGACCACCCCTGTGGCTGGCTTTCCCTTTACCTCTTTCATCTCTAACCGTGAAGAGACAATGAGAGCCTCATTTCCGAGACAAGAAAAGGTGCTCAATCCCCCGTTTGCATGTGGATCCCCATTTTCAATAGAGACACACGGCTCCACATGATCCCCCCAAGCCCATCCGAAAGCAGGGTCCCCCATCCGTATACTGTAATTAATCCCCCCCGCCCCCACGGGGACATAAGGAGAGCCCTCCCTCGACACTTTCATGGCGGGATAGTGGGGGACGGATGGATGGGCAATCCGGCCCAGCACCGCCATTTCGACAACCTTGTCCTGATTCGTCTTGATCATTCCATTCCTCCAGATTCAGCGTTCACTCACATTCTAAGCGAACCGTCTGGAGCCTCAAGATTCCATTTTAGATTCTGGCAAAATTGGCAAGATAATATGTACGGAAGTCCCTTCTCCTACCCGGGATTCCAGATCGAGTTTCCCACCATGATTTTCGATAATCTTATGGGCCACCGACAACCCCAATCCAGAACCCTCTCCGACATCCTTTGTGGTGTAAAAAATATCCATACACCGCACAAGTTCCTCCTCCCCCATCCCCTTTCCATTATCAGAAAAGGTTACTTTGACGTAGTCATCATAAGCCCGGCCTAAGATTTCTACCCGCCCATCCCCTTCCGAACAGGCATCGACGCCATTCATGAGCAAATTTAGAAAAACTTGTTGAAGCTCCAAAGGATCCCCCTTGACCAGAGGCATGTTCGCTTCCAAGAGGTTTTCCCCCGTCACCGACTTCTGTTTCATACGATGGTCACAGAAAGCGAGCGCACGATCGACAACCTCCTTGAGGTCGACCGATCGAGCTTCCACTTCTTTGGGTCGAAACTGAAGAACCTTTTCAACAATAGCGTGAATTCGATCCAATCCATCTTCAATGAGAGCCAAATACTCCGTCTCCTTTTCCGGAGAGAGCTTTCCCGATCGAACCGCCTTCGCCGCATTCATCAATCCGCCCAGAGGATTATTGATTTCATGCGCAATCCCCGCGGCAAGCGTTCCGGTCGTCGAGAGGCGTTGGGCCTGAAAGAGACGCCTCTCGGTATTCCGAATTTTGCCACGGGCATCCATAACTTCCTCTTCCAAACCCCGCCTTGAAGAATCAATTCTCTCGGTCATCGTGTTAAAGGCTTGTCGAAGTTGCCCCATCTCATCCACGGTTCCTGTTTCGGGAATTTTCCGCGAAAAATCACCCTCTGAAATTCTTTTGGAAGCCTCGCTCAATTCTCGCAGAGGTCGCAAAACAAAACGGTTGAGAAAAATGAATACATTCAAAAGAAGAAGGGCGGTCCCGAGCGCCATGATGGTGAAAATTCGG
>CAYRLD010000337.1:0-3199 GCA_964424925.1 uncultured Planctomycetales bacterium | reverse complement strand
GTGAAAGAGGCGGATGAATACAGTCAAAAAATCGATTTCCGGTCCGTTCTTATCTACCGAAATGTTGTACGTATTGGAACCCTTGCTCTTGTCCTTGTTCTCTTTTTTACCGGGTTGGTCTCCCTTGATTATCGATACGGTTCGGATCATTGGGGAGGACAGTTGACACCGATTTATTTGAATCGGTTGGTCGGAGGCGCAGCGGCGTGGCCGAAAAAGATTCAACTGAAGGTTCTCGACTTCACCGATGGGCGACGTGTTATTGCCCGGGGAGAAGATCTTGTTGTTGCGGTGCGTGCAGAGAAGCAGCGTGCTGGTGTTAGTGCTCCTTCGACGCTCTCCCTCAAATATCGATTCGAAAATGGGGATGAAGGAGAAAGAGAAGTTGAGCGGGTTCGAGATGAGGTCGATCTGACGTGGGGAGATCTCCTGAATCAGGTGCGCCAAGGAACCCTTTCTTCTTCCCAACCCGAAGTTACTGAGGGAGGGGATCGCTACTTCTTTCGGTTTGAAAATGTCCCCGCTTCCTTTACTTTTTTCGTAGAAGGGGGCGGCGATCGAACCGAATCGTATCGAGTAGAGACGCGAATCCCTCCCACGATCCAGGAGATTTCAACCGACCTTCTCTATCCGGCGTATCTTCGGCTCCCGTCGAAGAAAAGAAAAGAAGGTCATGTTTCGGCTCCCCTGCATACGGTGATTCAGATCTCGGCTCTCACAAACGTTCCTGTGGAAAAAGGAGAGCTACTTCTCGGTCTGAAAGGAAGCGAAGTCTCTTTTCCTTTAACTCTTTCGGAAGGAGAGGGGGGGACATGGTTGAGCGGGGAGGTCAAAGTAACCCAGACATATAGTGAATACCATTTTCAGCTGTTGGGTGTGAATGGGCTCGAAAACCGTGATCCACGTCGTTATCGAATCCAGGGGGTAGAAGACCAACCGCCTCGTTTCAAAATTATTGATCCTCTTGCGGAGAGTGAAGATGTAACCGATATCTGTGCTCGGCCTCTTCTGTTTGAGGTGACCGATGATTACGGTCTCGCTTCTATTCAAATGGAATATCGCGTCATCGGAGCCAACGAAACGGATTGGATTGTGCTTTCGATCCCACCGGAATTGATGGGAGGGGAAGAGGGCGAAAAGCAACAGATCGGGGATACGTTGATTCGAGTAGAAACGCTTCTTGATTTGAAGAAGACCACTCTACCGGGGAGTACCGCGGAAGTGCCTCTCCGGGTCAAAGTAGGGGATCATGTTCGCATCCGATTCCGGGCTCAAGACTATCTGGATATCGGAAAACCGAACGAATCGGTGTCTCGCGTCATTACCTTGTCGGTGAAGTCGATGGCCGAGATTGAGAAAGCATTGCAGGATGAAATTGCCCGTCTGCGTGACATTCTCGATGTTCAGTTGCGCAAACAGCGTGCGCAATACAATCGTGCCGGGCGATTGAATCAGAAATGGTCGGTTGTGGATACTCTTGTTGGGGAAGGAAAGAGGGAAATCCGCGGTGCCAAGTTAGAGCAGAACGGGATCGTTGATCGACTTGTATCGGTTCGGACGGATGTTCGGCGGGTGATGAACCGGGGGATGTACAATCGAATATTCACGAAAGATTCAGCAGATAAGCTTCAGGAAGCGGCCGATGTTTTGACGTCGATGATTGGGGATCCCACTCGTCGGGAAAAGTATGGGTTTGCTTTGGGGGCGGTACAGAAACTAGAAGAGGCTGGCTCTTCCGTATCTGCTTCCGAAAGAGCGATGTTTTTCCGTACGGCCCAAGATCTTCAGGGCCAAACCATTGCCGGAATTCAGAAGGTTCTCGATCTCTTAAAAAAATGGGCGAGTTATCAAGAGATCATCCGGGCCTTCCGCGAAGCCCTCGATATACAGAAGAGCGTGATCGAAGGGATTCGATCTAAATAGGAGGTTTCATGCGTATTATTCTCACCCTGCTTATGGCCGGTTTCTTAGTTCCTCATGGCGTGGCTTTTTCGTCCGCCCAGGAGGATCCGGAGGAATTAGCGCAGAAGCAGAAGCGCGTCTCCGAAGCATTGAAAAAGATTCGTTCCAAGATGGATGTCTTAATTGAGCAGTTGAAAGTTCGTTCTCCCTACTATGCTGCCAAATTAGAAGAAGCAAAGAAAAAGCTGGGAAAGTTTAGTCCGGAACTGAAGATCGACCGTATTCTCAACCATCTTGGACAGAACAGGATCGAAAAAGCGATTCGAGATGGGGAAGAGGTCGCGGGTATGCTGGAATCTCTGCTGGCTCTCCTGGAAGATCGGATCGATCTCAAGGAGTTAGAGAAACAGAAGAAAGAACTGGAAGAAGCACTGAAACAACTCGGGCAGGTAAAGGAGAAGGAAGAAGAGATTCGTCGCGAAACAGAAAAGCTCGGGGAGGAAGAGAATAAAGAGATCGAAGAACTTCAAAAAGAGATCGATGAAATCGCTCAGAAACAAAAAGAGCTTCAAAAAGAGACGGACCGGGATCCTAAGGCATTAAGCGATCAGATCGAAGAAGCCTTGAAAGAATTGAAGGAGTTGGAAAAGGCGCAGAAGGAAGCGGAGAAAAAAGCGGAAGAGGTGAAGAGTAAGGAGCTGAAAGATCTTGGAGCCCTTTCGAAAGAACTAGATGAGTTGCTCAAAAAACAAGCAAAGGCGGAAGAAGAGCTCTCCCGTCATAATGAAAAACATGGAACATTAGACGAAGCGCTCAAGAAACTTGCGGAAGCCATCAAAGAGCAGGAAGAGCTTCTCGAAAAAACACGTCAAGCGAGTAAAGACCCTTCGAAAGCGAATCAACGTCAATTGGAAAAAGAACAAACTGCGATCGATGATAAAACCTGGAAGTTAGGGCATCAGATTTACAAGTTGGATTCCATTCCGTATGAAGAAAAGAAAAAGTTCCTCGATGAGCATCTGACAAAGGCGTCGAACTCTATGGAATCGGCGAAGGAAGGCCTCCGAGAAGAAGAGTATGAACTTGCTGCAGGAGAGCAGGAGAAGGCCCTTCAAGAGATGAAGAAGGCTCATGAAGAACTGAAAAATCTTCAAAAAAAGGCTGAGCAAGGGAAAGAGGCGGAAGCGAAGAAGATTCAAAAGGCTCAGAAAAACCTGGAAGACCGGACCGAAAAACTGGCGCAGGGAATGAAGAATATGGTGCCCCAGATCGAGCCAGGTGGGAACCAGGAATCGAT
>CAYRLD010000336.1:0-3203 GCA_964424925.1 uncultured Planctomycetales bacterium | reverse complement strand
ATACCCTTCTGTTTTCCGGGGGATCCGATTCCCGAGCCGAAATTCTATCCTTGTTCGAACCTCGTCTCGCAAAAAAGGATCCTGCAGAATATACCGGGGGAACATTTTCTCGTTCATCCCCAAGACGATGAGGCGATCAAAGGGAATCCCCCTGGCCGCCATCGCATCGAGGACCTGAACCCCCGCATCCCCTCCGGCAGGAACCGATAGATCATCAAAGAGATACCGTAACGTTTCAGATCTCTCCCCCTTTTCGGGTCGAGGCCGGACATCATCAAGCCGAGGTAAATTTGATAACGCATGGGATAGTTCTTCTGGAACATCCCCAAACCATTCTTCAAGCGAAGAGAGACACCACTCGTGAAGATCCGACCAGGAGCCCTCTTCTGGGGGAGCACCAACCCGAAACATCCGTTCGATCACGTCGCAAAGAGAATCAACCTCGGGGGAATCCACATACACTTTTCGTCGCTCCAGCTTTAGTTCGACCGGATTCCCGCGTAAGGCAAGAATCCGAGTTTTCCATTCTTCTTCGCCCTGTCCGACCCCCTTCGCCCGTGTGATCAGATCCCATGTACCGACGTCCGCCTTGTCCGATTTTCGAACACAAGGCGAGGAAAGAAACTCCATAACATCTTCGCGAGAGTAATCCCGTTCGGAAAGACGAACAAGCTGACGTGCGGCTCGAACATACGGGTCATGAAGGAGGGTCCGCTCTGCGCTCGATCGAAAAGGGATCGAATGGGACCCAAAGATCGTCTCAATGGAATCGATATAAGGATCGAGTGTACGCGCGACCACTCCAATGCGTTCTATTCCTTGGTCCCGCCACCCGAGGATCTCTTTCGCCGCAATCCAGATCTCATCATGAACGCCCGATGCGGTATAGCCACTGACGATCGGTTCACGCTGGGTCGGCCCAACAACTCGCGTCTGGTGTGCGATCGGTCGAAGAATATCGTCGTGAAATTGCCGCGCAAATCGATAGGAAGATTCGTCTACATAGGGATAAAAAACGGTCGTAGGTACTTTCTCCACAACCGCTCGAAGCAAATCGAGTTGCCCTTGAACCAACTCATAAAATCCGTAATAGATCACCTCGGAAAAGGGCAGAGAAAAGTTCGTCCCTGCGGCAATTCGGGCGACATCATGCTTGTCGATCCACTTCCTTTCATCCAATTGCATCTGGAAGTGTTTATAGAGCGCGAACACCTCAGCGAGGCGAGGGCTCTCCAGTTCTGCGAGTGTCGTGAGAGAGATCTTGGGATCATCGAGCTCTCGCTGGATCTCTTCGACAAAGAATTTCAACGCGGTATCCGGATCAACACACGCATCCTTGAGGTCGTGGATCACACCGAGAAGAGCGCGGGCGGTTCCGGGACTGCGAACCCCTCGTGACAAGTACGGCGTATCGGAGAAATGGTTTTCGAGAATCTCCCTCACAAGTTTCTGCGCGACAAGAGGCTCGTCCATCAATTCGCGGGACTTTTCCGACCGATCAAAAATCTCTTTCGCAAAAGAATAGAGGTTGTAGAAATGAAGGCCGACGACCCCTTTCGGGAAAGCCTCCAGAGCAAGTTCCTTCAGTCGGCCGGACAGGCGTGCGGAAGGGGCGATAATAGCGATAGGAGAGAGCGGATCCTTCCTCTTTTTCGCTCGAAGAGCCTCGACAAAGGCATTCTCAAGGTCCGGATGAAACGGACCGGTCACCAGTTCCATGCAGGGTAGTGTACGGGAGAACTATGTCAGGATGGGACACAATAATGGAATCGATTTCGACTTTGTCGGCTACTTTTTGGCCTTTTTCTGCTGTGCATTCATCCGCTGGTAGGCCCGGAAGAGGAAGTCATAGAGAACGACCTCGTGGGCCCGCTGGGAGGAAGCGAGAAGGCGGTTGTTGTGCATATGCAGGAAACTGCCGGCAATATTCTGTAAAGAAGAAGAGAGTTGTCCCTTCCCTTCTGCTTCTCGTAACGCGGCCGAAATGGGACCCATTCTTTCTGAGCGGGTGTTGAAGATCTCAATGCCTGGATAGAGCCAATGATCCTCCGGAACGTTCGGAGAGAGCAGGGTCATGAGATCTTCCTCTTCTTTCCGGTACCGCTCACCCAGTTTCTTCCGAAAGAAGCTATCCACATGAAATTCCCGTGCCCAACTCTCTTTCATGCCTTTCAGGATCGAGATCTTTTGAGCTAGATCAAATCCGAGATCACTCAAGATCCGATCACACCCCGGCACCGCAAGACGCCACCGGGCATCCGCCCCCTCATCCCCCGAAAGAGAATCGACAATCGAAAGGATCGCTTCGGAGTCGGCCCAGAAAAATTTTTCGGCCAGTTCTATCCCCACGCCCGCGCCATACCGCTCGACCTCTCTCTCATATGTATCGAGCTGGATCTTGTATACCCGATTTTCTTCCAGCAGAGGATCGAGCGCTTTTTGAACTCGAGGGAAGACTTCATTTCTCAACCGCTCGGGATCCCCATGAAACCGGAAACGAATATGCCAGTCGGGATCCCCGTAACGAATAAAGAACCACTGATCCGCGGCACCAGAAGGAAACACCTCATCGATCACGGGCCGGATCACTTCCCGGAGAACCTCGTCCCCCGAAGAGTGTCCCCCATAGACCTTGAAGTAGAGCCATTCCGAACCGGGCGCAAACCGGCGGGCCACCGGAGAGAGGGAAACCGGTTGAGGCGTCGACTCTTTCTGTTCGGCCACCTTTGCAAAAGGGATCGACAGCTCATGGACAAACGTCCCTTCGGGTCCTTTCACAAGAAGTTCTTCCGGCCCGGGGAGCATCTCGTGAAGACGAATCGCCCCACGATTTTTCACGGTATCGATGAACGTATCGACGCTGAGAATATTGTCCAGATCGACCGTCAACTCGTTGTCCCCATCCGCCAGAAGGATAAACCGGGGGAAGTCCCGTTTCTCCCGCAACTCTTGAAGAGCTTTAAAGCGATCGAACCCCTTCTTCTTTCCGATCGGTTTGAGGTCGTCCGACCGGACAAGCCAGGAAGCTCTCTTGAGGATCAATCGACCCGCACGGATCCGGGGGAGGAAAGGAGCGTCATCAAAAGGACCCCAACTCCATCCCACCCCACCCCACGAAACCACCCCCGGCAACATACAGAGGAATCGATAGATCGCGGTACACTTAATCGAGTAGTTGTGGGCGGTCGTCCTTAGGGGAAAGA
>CAYRLD010000335.1:2986-3212 GCA_964424925.1 uncultured Planctomycetales bacterium | reverse complement strand
CAACAATCCCTAAATCAGGATGCTGGAAAAGGCAACGCCGAATCAGTTCTCCTTCCTGGTTCCGGGAGGCGGGAGATCCCTCTATGCGTAATTCTCGAACAACGACCCCCTTGTCCCCAAACTCGCGAATTTTCGCGACCACATCCAAGAGGACGGCGGAAGGGGTAGTTACTTTTGAAAGAAGATCAAGCTTCACAATGGAGGCTCGGCTCTCTGTCTCCATAGA
>CAYRLD010000335.1:0-2976 GCA_964424925.1 uncultured Planctomycetales bacterium | reverse complement strand
CCTGAAGAGCGCTCGTGTATTTCGCTAATTCTGATTTAATCGAGCTACGATCGGAGATCGCAAGAACGGTAAGAATCAGAAGGGTGATCAGGAGGGATGCGGCACCAAAACCTAGGTACCCCCACGTCTTCCTAAAGTCCCGCTTCTGTCGAAGAGTATCGGGAAGAAGAGAGATTCTTCCCGACTCAGGAACTTGCAGGGGCACAAGTGCCAAGCCAACCGCAATCGCCATATCAGTTGGCAACGACTGGAACTCTTCCCCACCCCGAGATTCCACAACACTCGTATCGAGATTTTGAAAAGGATTGAAAGCTTCCACGGGAAACTTGAGAGAACTCTGAAGGTACTCCAAAAATCCGCGCAGGCGGGCCCCTCCCCCGGAAAGATACATCCGATCAATGGTGAGTTCCGAATCTCCCAGTTGAGTCTTTGCATTGTTCACACTCGACTGGATGAAGCCGGAAAGTTGCCCCGCCACCGTACGAATGCCGGGACGAACCTCTTCTTCTTTCTCACTGGCGTTTTCAGAAGGAGGAAGAAGACTTCCATACTTAATTTTCAGCCACTCCACTTCTTCGGGAGTTGCATCCGCTCCTGACCCGATATTCTTTTCAAACATCGAGGCACCGGAAGAAATATTTCTGGCGTAGATGAGGTGCCCCCCGCGCACAAGGGCCATATCCATATTTTCGGCCCCGATATCGAGGAGCATAACCGTCCCGCCCTCCGTTTCGTAGGCGGACTTATAAGCGGCAAAGAGAGCCACCGAGTTCGGAACCGCTTCCCGGATACCAATCCCCGCTTTGCTGGCAATTTCGAGCCGGTCATCGACATAGGATCTCTTTCCAACACCAACCATCGCTAAGTAGTGTGGGAAGTAATCATCCGGTTCACGCAAGGTGCAGAAATCAGCGTACAGTTCTCCCTCAGGACCTCGCTTCTCCTGAACCTCATACCCCATCATGTTTTGGTATTCATGAGCTGCCATCTTGGGCTGCTGAAGAATCTGGAGATTGATTTCTCTTCCCGAGAGGCCGAGAACACCTCCCGACCCTTTTCCATTCGACCCAAGAGCTCCATGAAGAACTTTAGTCATCATCACAGAGCGATCCGCTTCGGAAGTCCCTCGCGGAAGTTGAAGTCGTGCGGCTCCCCGTACCAACAATCCGCGAAGACCGCGAAAAACGGAGACCACCTTGATGGAACTATTTCCTATATCTACGCCCGTACTCATATCACTCTTCCGCCTGGATGGTTTGAAGAAGTTCTTGGACATCCTCTAACACAGGACTACTCGGATAGTGGTCCAGGAGAGCAAGAAGGATCTCTTCCGCCAATGAAGAGGATCCGGCCTCATAATAGGAGCGCGCCTGAAAAAGACCACGCACAACTCCCCCCTGATCCTCAACTTTAATTGAGGAAAGGAGCGTCTCCATCTGGGAAGACTTCGCTTCGAATTCTCCGACGCCCCACCGTCTCTGATAGGCCGTCAGTTTTAATCCCGCATCTTTCACAAGTTCAGATAAGGCGAGGGCCTCCGCACTAAACGTAGCCGATTGCACTTCTTCCCATTCCCGCGCTTCGGCCTTCAATAACTGAGAAACCTTCTTCGAAACTCGATCCGCGTCCTGCTGGCTCAAAGCCATTCGACGCTCGGCCCCGCGCAAAATTTCCAACGCCTCTCCTGGATAATCACGCTCTTTCTTTAAGGCCGCTTTTACATAATCTTCTTTCCCGATAGGAAGGACGGCAAAGCCCACCTTCGTGGAGCCTTTTTTTCCCTTCGTTACGGAAAACTCTTGGCGAAGCCCCCCCTCCATGCGATGAATTTTTTGAATCTGATCCGGATATCGAAGAACAAATTGATCATTCCGCACAGAAAATTCAAAGAACCGAGACGAGCCGGAGGAGGAAGAGGGAGTCACTCCACGAGGAAAGGAGGAGAGAAGAACAATACGATCGACTTGCCGAAGATCGTCGAGCTGAAACTCGTATACCGCCCAAAGCTGCCCGGAGTTAACTTCTAGATGAACTTTGTACGGAACTGATTCAAACGTAATCGGATGGAGGATCTCCCCTGAAACATAGATATTCCCACCCTCTTTCTCAAATTCTGCGGGAAGGAACGCCTGGGAGGAATACCCCTCCCTTTCGTTTTCGAGGCGAAGATGAACATTATTGAGAAGACTTTTGCCACGAGAAATCGAAATGGCCCCTCGATCGGAAGTCTGAATCGACCAATCCCCGCCAATAGAGACCGGCTTCGCAGAAGAACCTTCTCCACCGGTAACCAGTCGTAAATCATCGATATAGAGGCGCCCCCCCCTACCCAATGCGGTCACCCCTACACGGAAGGCTTGCGCCCCCGAAGGACGAGAAAAGGTCTCTGACAGTTCCACCCACTCAGAAGATTTCTCTACCGGTTCCGAACAGGTTTCAAAAAGCACCCCATCATTGCGCACCCAGGAAACCTTCAACGCCACCCGCCCCGTAAACGTCCCCCATTTCACCCAAGCACTAAAACGATACCCATCCGACTGCGCTTTCACTTTTCCTGAAAGCATCGCCGAAACGATCGACTGCTCGGGAGAGCGACTTTTGGTCAAAACAAGCGACCGGGTTCCCGTATGAGAGGCTGATTGGGTCACTTCCAAGTCTGAATTGGCAGGAGGATCGAGCTTCCATCCAGGCACATTTCCAGGAGATGCGGTCTCAAATCCAGCACTGTTCCGAAGAAGGTTATCCCGATCGATTTTCGGCCCATCCCCCTTGCCTAAGAACTTAAGCCCTAATGTAACGACAACGATTAAAGCCGCAACCCCCGCTATACTTCCTAAAATGACGCCCCAATTAAAGCCAGGACGACCCCAGGCAGCGTAATCCGGAACAAGAGCCCCCCCAGACCTTCTCGATTCTGTTCTTTTCGTAGAAGAAACTCGACGGGTCTGGATATCCGTCTGACGCTTTCCCTGCTCC
>CAYRLD010000334.1:0-3217 GCA_964424925.1 uncultured Planctomycetales bacterium | reverse complement strand
CACGTTCTTGGGGTCGGGACTCTCTTTTCTCTGCCTTCTCTTCGAGGAACTTCTTCGTCATCTTGCGAAGATCTTCCTCGGTGCGATCGCGCTTAAACTCTTCTTTCTTTTTCGGGGTGGGAGTGGGGGCCGCTTCCATTGCGTGGCGGCTCCCGAGCGTCACCGTTCTCCAGAGTTGCTTTCCATTGCGATGGAATCCGACCTTCATTTTACTTCCCGCGCCCAAATCGAGAATCACATCACGGAAGGAATCCATATCTTCAATAGAAGTTCCATTTAGGTTGAAGACGACATCCCCTTCCTTGAGACCCGCTTTCGCTGCGGGGCTATCGGCAACAATCTCCCGAAGAATAATTCCACTTCGGACGCCGAGACTCTGCATCTCTTCTGCTTCGAGTTCGGCAGGGAAGACACCGAGATACCCCGGTTCTTTCGAACTTGGTTTATTCTTTTTTGGAGCAGGCTTTTCTTTCTTCGGCTTGACGACGGTCTTCTTTTCTCCGCCCTTCCAACCGGAAAGTTCTTCATCAATAATTTTTGAGATCTCTTTCAGAATACGATTTTCCTCTGCACGAAGACGTTCTTCGACCTTCTTCAGCAGGTTGTTCTTCATCTCATCCTGATCTTCCTGTGCCTGCCCCACACGGGCGGACAAAAGAAGCGTTCCGAGGATCATCCCCAGCTTGACAACATTCATGTGCTTCCTCCGTAAAGACGTATAGTTGGTTGGTTCGTTTAGGTTATACGGACTACCGTGTCCGAGCGTTTGGGCTTCTACCCTACCGATGAGATTGTTGGAATGCAAGAAGCCTTCTGGAAACTACTCAGAGGAACGAGGAAGTTCCTTTACGAGCCGGAAACCGACCCATTTCGGGCGGCTAAGCCGAACCTGGGGGAATCGGGAGGCGACGTGGAATTGGGGCTCAATCGTTCTCCCCCCGGAAGCCCCATAACAGAGGCCATCCTGGTCTTTCTTTTCCCGCATATGAAAGAGGTCCTGGGTCCACTCGGCTGCATTCCCCCCGACATCGAATACGCCGTAGACAGAAACATCCTTTGAATAACTTCCCACCGCCACAAGCCCAAAACTCTCCCGGGTGTAATATCCATTCATGAAAGACCAATCGAATATTTCTCCCCAGGCAAAGCTCCGTCCATCCACACCTCGAGCCGCTTTTTCCCACTCTAGGCCGGTCGGCAACCGGTATGTGTGTCCTGATTTTTTCGATAACCAGTTTGCATACGCTTCCGCATCCGCCCACCGAACAGAAGTTACCGGCGCCTGCGGATTTAACCCCTCAAGGAGATAAAAGTCCGATTCCGTCCTATGGTCATGCCGAAAAATCTGACGGTATTGTTTACTATTTTCAATCGCATCGGAGGGAACGTACCGCAAGGCTTCATCATGAAACCCCTTCTTCAAAAGATCATTGAGGAAGAGCAGATATTCGGCACGAGTGACTTCATATTTTCCGATCAAGAAGTTGTCGACAAAAACGGAAGGCTTTCGTGGTGCCCCTAAGTACGCTTTCGGGTCACCCGAAATAAAGGGGCCGGCTGGAACATAGACATATTGATCCCCGATATCCTTTCCAGAGAGAAGCCGAACATTCGATTCGGTTTCGGTCCCAATGCCGACAAGTACCGGAAAGCGAACCTCCCGAAACCCTCTCTTTCGAAGAACAAAGAGGTAGGAGCCCGGCTTCAACCCCTCCCTTCGGAAAGGCAACGAAAGATCCTTTTCGATTTCCACCGTTTCTCGAGGCCCCGAGAGACTTTCTTCAAAGAGATAGATGTCGAGGAAATCGGCGCGAGGCGTAGAATCGATCCCGACCCTTCCCCCCGAGTCGAGCTTTTCAATCCACTCCGAAAGGCTTCGATCTTCGGCCATCTGACGGATCGATTCCGCATACATTTCCGCAGCGGTCTGATCCCCTTCCACCTGGGATTGGAGAAAGCGCTTCCACTGAAAGTCGAGCAGCTTTTCCGCCGCAAGATCATCATCGGAAAGGGCGGCAACACAGAATCCGATAATCCGAGCTTCCGTGCGAAGGAGTTCAAGTTCGAGGTCCTCCCGGACCTGTTTCATTTTCCAAACCCCTTCCTTCTCTACTTTCGGAGCACGCGGATTGAGCTTAGCCTCCGCCTTACGGATCTCCGTCTGAAGGTCTAGGAGGCGAACGGAGAGATTCTCGTACTGTCTCTCCGACTCCGTTGCCTTCGTGAGCAACTCTTCGGCACGACTCCGCTTCTGATACCCCTCGAACCAAAGGAAAAAGAAGAAGGCGAGGACCACAGCAAGAACCATCACCGTAATCCCAGTCGAAGCCG
This sequence comes from uncultured Planctomycetales bacterium, assembly GCA_964424925.1. Lineage (GTDB taxonomy): Bacteria > Planctomycetota > MHYJ01 > MHYJ01 > JACPRB01 > CAYRLD01. Next base: position 886 of record CAYRLD010000334.1, on the reverse strand, counting down.
CGCGATGACGCCGAACGGTTCGCTGGACCGATTGCATCAGAGTGGGCGGACAAACCTGTACCGGCTCGCCTTCCCGATATCGGCGGAGTTCATCGGCAAATTCGCCGGCCGTAGCAAACCGAGACATTCGATCGCGGGCCATCGCCTTCTGGAGAATCGCGGCGAGTTCTGGCGGGAGCCCTTCAATCGGAAGAGGATCGGTCTCAATAATTTTCCGACATATTTCGGGGGCGCTGTATCCGTCAAACGGAAGACGGTTCGAAAGAAGTTCATACATCATAACACCCAGAGCATAGATATCGGTTCGACCATCAACACTCCCCGAACCGGTAATCTGCTCAGGAGCCATGTATCCCGGGGTCCCGACCATCGCGCCTTTACGGCTCATCGCCGTTGCATCGTCGAGAAGCCGGGCGAGTCCAAAATCCATAATCATGGGACGGGACTCTTCATCGAGCATCACGTTGCCCGGTTTGAGATCCCGGTGCACGACTCCACGCGTATGCGCATACTCCACTGCACGAGCCACATCCTCAAGAATGGAAACCTTCTGATCCATTGTAATATTTCCGGAAATCAGCCAATCCCGGAGGGTCGCCCCTTGCACAAGTTCCATCGCCAAAAATCGTGTTCCGTCGATCACCCCGGATTCGTACAGAGTCACGATATGAGGATGCTTCAGGCGTGCTGCGGTCAACGCTTCTTTCTCAAGCCGCTTCGCCACACCCGCATCGAGCATATCTTCGCGCAGAACCTTCAGCGCAATTTTTCGTTTGAGAACAGAGTCGACCGCGTCATACACGCTCCCCCGGCCCCCCCCCCCCCACGGGCGCCCCCCCCCAAAACCCCCAAGAAGTGTCACGGGACCGGGTGGATCCGCAGAAGA
>CAYRLD010000333.1:0-3218 GCA_964424925.1 uncultured Planctomycetales bacterium | reverse complement strand
ACGGCCCCGGGTTGAAAAGGTTCAGTTTCGATCAAATTGGTCCATTTTTCGGCCAGGCAAGATGGAACTTGCTTATCTCGCCCCACTGGTGATCCTCATCTTCGTTATCGGCCTCGCTCCGAACCTGATCTTAAAAAGGACGGAAAGTTCAGCGAAGCAGGTGGTAGAGATGTTTGATCGTGGTGTTGTCTCAGAAAGCGCACAGAAATAGGGCTTATGAATATTACGATACAAGACTGGGCCGCGATCGCTCCGGCACTCTCCCTCCTGGCGGGCGGAATTCTCATTCTCTTCTGGGATCTTCTACAGACAAAGGGAGAATCGAAAGCCCCCTTTGAGATCATCTCCTTTGTTTCGATTGGAGCCGCACTCTACTTCCTCCTGAAAGGGGTTCCGGGAAACACCGAAGCTCTCGTCGGATTCGGGGGAACGATGATCCTCGACAATCTCGCGATCGTCCTCTCTCTCTCCATTGCCGCAGGCACCGGACTTCTCATCCTCCTGGTCCCGGAAGACCTGAAACGGCGAAAGATTGATTTCGGCGAATTCTACGCATTGGTACTCTTTGCCGGTTCGGGAATGATGTTCCTGGTGCAAGCTACAGATCTGATCACGATCTTCCTGACCCTGGAATTACTCTCCCTGGCGGTCTATATCCTCACCGGAATGACTCGACTGCAACCGCGCTCCGCAGAGGCGGCGATGAAATATTTTGTTACGGGAGCGTTCGCAACCGGATTCCTGCTTTATGGAATGACCTTGCTGTATGGGGCAAGCGGAACGATTCATCTGACAGAAATGGCGATCGCCCTTCCTGGGAATACCCCGCTGGCTCTTGCTGGACTCACCTTGATGATCGTTGGGTTTGGCTTCAAAGTGGGAGCCGTACCCTTTCATATGTGGGTTCCCGATGTCTACGAAGGGGCGCCTACCTCCGTTACTGCTTTCATGTCTGTTGTGGTCAAGGCCGCCGGATTTGGTGCCCTCATCCGCCTCCTTCTCATCGGGCTTCCTGGTCAAGCCGAAATGTGGGGAGACCTACTGTGGGGCCTTGCCGCTCTGACGATGATTGTCGGAAACCTGATGGCGGTACCACAGAGAAGCGTCAAACGAATGCTCGCCTATTCGAGTGTGGCCCATTCCGGGTATATCCTGCTCGGGCTTGCCGCGATGAAATCGGGTGCCGTTGAGGCGGGTTCCGCTGCGGTATACTACCTCTTCGTTTACACCTTCATGACCTTTGGAGCCTTTGCCCTCTGTATCTTCCTCGGGCGCGAAGTGAAATTCCCAGGCCGAACAACAACAGAGTGGCACGATGCAGAAGATCTGACCGACTTTGCCGGAATCGCCAAAGATCGCCCCTGGACGGCAGCGATCATGACCCTCTTCATGGTCTCTCTTGCCGGGATCCCTCCCCTCGCGGGGTTCACCGGGAAATTCCTCCTCTTCAAAGCGGCCATTGAAAACGAATATTACACCCTGGCCATTATTGGAATCCTGACTTCGATCGTTTCGGTCTACTACTATCTTCGTGTTGTGATCTACATGTACATGAAAGATCCATACGAAGAGCTCACCGGAAAAACAGATCCCCATGTTGGGGCCGCGGTAACCGTTGCCGCTCTCCTTACGATCGTACTTGGCTTCATTCCGGGACCCATGGTCGACCTCTCCCTCAAAGCACTCACCTCACTGGTCGGACCGTAAGTGAAGGGGAAGTGGGCCGCTACCCTCGGGATCCTCATCGGAATCTTTCTCAGCGCGATGGATGCGACGATCATCGCCACCTCCATGCCGACCATCATGGCGCGCCTCGATGGAATCGAAGTTTACTTTCTGGTCTTCTCGGTCTACCTCATCACCATGGTCGTATCGATCGGAACCTTCGGGAGACTCTCCGATATTTATGGCCGGAAGAAACTCCACCTCATCGCCGTAGCTATCTTCATTGTCAGTTCGATCCTCTGCGGGCTCTCCACTACGAAAGAACAACTCATTCTTTTTCGAGGGTTCCAAGGGATCGGGGCGGGAGGCATGGGAGCGCTCTCGTTCACGATGATCGGAGACCTCTTTCCTCTAAAACAACGTGCCCGTGTACAAGCCGCGATCAGTGGGATCTGGGGAGTCGCAACTCTGATCGGCCCTCTCGCGGGGGGCTTCATCACCGAGAATTGGGGATGGCCCTGGGTTTTCTACGTCAACCTCCCCTTCGGGCTGATCTCAGCCCTTTTAGTACAAATTTCATGGAAAGAACTCAATCCCCTTCGTAACCAGAAGCTCGATATTCCCGGGGCGGTCCTCCTCATTGGAGCTTCGAGTGCACTTCTGATTGCCTTTACACTCGTTGGACGGGGATATGGATGGACCTCTTCCTGGGTTCTCCTCGCCTTTGGAGGGACAGTGCTCTTTCTGATCCTGCTCGCCATGGTGGAAAAAAAGAGCGAAGCGCCCTTCGTGGCGTACGATCTCTACCGGGTTCGGCTCTTCGCCGCATGCGGCTTGACCGGATGCTTTGCGGTCGCCTGCCTCTTTGGGGCGACTTCGTACATGCCGCTCTTTATACAGGGCGTGCTGGGAGGGTCCCCATCCGAAGCAGGACTGGTCTTCCTCCCGATGATGGGCCCTTGGGTCCTCTGTTCCGGGGCTTCTGGATTCCTCCTCATCCGTTTTGGTTATCGAAAATTAGCCATTCCTGGCATGATTTTCTTAGGAGCCGGATTTACCTTTATGGTTCGACTCTCTCCCGAATCGACCTGGCTTGAGGCAGCAGGGTCTCTCGTTCTCGTAGGATTTGGGCTTGGGCTCACCGTTGCCCCGATGTTAATCGCCGCTCAAAATGCGGTTCCCAAAGTGCGAATGGGAGCGGCGACCTCTCTCAGCCAATTCAGTCGTTCGATGACAGGAGCCATAACCGTTGCCATCATGGGGGCGATCATTGCCGGCACATTATCGGCACAACGCCCCGATGGCCCGAATATTCCCTCCCCAAATGAGGTCGTCGATCCGATCAAGAGAGATAGTCTTTCGGACGCACAGAGAGATGCGTGGAAGGGCCCCCTTTCTGACGGATTGACCCGGGCATTTTTCATCGGAATTGTTGCCGCTACCCTTGGGTTCCTCTGTGCACTTGCCATTCCAAAAGGAAAAGCGGAAGATTTTTCCGTATCCGAATAAGAATTATCAATGAGCCAGGCTCCAAATTCATTCAGGAATAATTC
>CAYRLD010000332.1:0-3241 GCA_964424925.1 uncultured Planctomycetales bacterium | reverse complement strand
GAGAATTGTCTGGTATCGCCGGGCGGATTCTTCCCACTTCTTTTCTTTTCGAATTTGATCCGCTTCTATCGTCATCTGTTGAAGGCAAGAGAGAATCTTCGCTTTCACTTCGGGTTGATCCGGATCTAAGGTCTCTATTTTGCGGTACTCTTGAATCGCCAACACCCAGGACCGGTTTTCTTGAAGTTGCTTTGCTTCATCCATCCGCCCCCGAATGTGGGTCCGCTCCTTCCACCCTAGGACAAAAAAAGTAACACCCACAGCAATCAAAGCAACCGCTACACCCGTAAGAAGTCGACCTCGATATTTTTTCCATTTCCGGACCACTCGACGTGCATGCGTCGATCGTTTTGCGAGAATCGGATCTCCCGCGAGATATCGACGGAGATCCATCGCTAGATCTTCTGCTGAGAAATACCGGAATTCCGGATCTTTCTCGATCGATTTCATCACAATTGCTTCCAGATCGGGATCGATCGTATCGTTCACCGACCGGAGAGGTTTTGGATCTTCATGTAGAATTTTTTGATACAGGTCTACGGTTGTCTTGGCGGAAAAGGGGTGTCGCTCGGCTAAAATTTCATACAGAATCACGCCGATCGCATACACATCACTCCGCGGATCGATCTTTTTTACCTTCCCCAAAACCTGCTCTGGGGGCATGTAGTAGGGAGTTCCCAGCGCCGTTCCTTCTTTTGTCATATCGAGGCGGGTATCTGCCGATTTCGCGAGACCAAAATCGGTAATAATAGGGGTCCCCCGTTCATCCACCAGAATATTGGACGGTTTTAAATCCCGGTGAATAACCCCATGTACATGGGCATAATGAACCGCACGAGATATCGTCTCTACCAGGCGGAGGCATTCCTTACGACCCAGTTTCTTTCGGTGAATATAATCGAGGAAATCAACCCCCTCGATATAGTCCATACAAAGGTAGTGCAATCCACCCGCTTTCCCAACCTCATGAATAGTTACAACGTTGGGATGGTGTAATTTCGCCGCAATAGCGCCCTCTCGTTGAAGTCTTTGCAGATAATTCGCATCCGCATCGCCTTCTTTAAGGACTTTAAGAGCAACAATTCGGTCGAGTGTTGAATCAAAGGCTTTGAAAACGATCCCCATGGACCCACGAGCAATTTCACCCAGGATCTGGAATTTGTCGAGACTCGTCAGGGGTAACTTAAAATGAACAGTTGTATTCCCGGAGTGCGCCCCTTCGTGATTAGAGGAACCAGCACGCGTTTCAGCCGCAAGAAGGGGGCCTTGACACCCCGAACAACTCTGCTCTTCCACCGAAAATTGGGAAGGAAACAGCTCATATCGATCGCATTTTGAGCAATAAACCAGCTGTTTTCCCTGTTCTCCCAGAATCTCTCTTAACTGAGAGAGGGAGAGGTACTCTTTGCGAATCATCACCTCACCCAAGAGAGGCTTTATTTTAGCGGAACTTCGGATCTGCTCCCGAACACATTCCCCCAGTTGCTGAACGGAGACGTATCCTCTCTCAATTGCAATCTGACCGAAGAGGCCAACATCTGCAAAGTCTTCCTGTCGTTTTTTCTGTTCCTGGAGAAGACGATCGAGTTGCCGGGCCGTTAGAAAGCCATTCTCGCAGAATAGTTCACCCAGAGGCTGTGGGTTGAGTTGGCTTTCCTGAATTTGGGTGCACTGCTCGAGTTGTTCTGGGGTTATGAGCCCCAATTCAACTCCAATCATGCCCAAGAGAAGGTTATCTCTATCCATAAAACTCCTGTCGAGATCCTTCGACACCCCTATTGTCGTACGCAAAATACATGTAGAGCAATTTCGACAATTATCAGGAAGGAGCAAAAGTCTATCAAACACCCCTTCTAAGTTCAATTTATAACGATCTAGAGCCCCTTTTTTAAAATCCAAATTTGAATTCTTTTGGCATGCGTTTTGCCATACCAGGTTTGTCTAGCGGGCACCAGTTTCTCTTGTCCCCACACTTTGATGAGGTGTTTTGATGCGAATGGCGGGTAAATCACTGATTGTTTTCTCTCTGGCTGTCTTGGCAGCCTGCAGCAGTGGGTCTGTAAATACAGGTCCTGCTCTAAGTGCGCCTTACCAGAACTATTTTGATTCCACCAATCCTATGGATGGGTGGCTCTTCTATAATCCGGATGATCCGAATACCCCTCCATCGGCAACCGTTTCGACGCTCTGGGCCGCCGATAGTGATCCAGCAACGGTCGCAGGCAACTCGTTTTACACCGGTCCGGCCAGCCTCAACTATAATAATGGGACCGATTATGCTGGCGATACGGTGGGAGTTGCGATCTCTCCCAAAATTGATATCGGATCGCTCACAGCACCGGTTCTCTTCTTCCGCTGTAATTACGAAACTGAAACAGAAGGAACCAGTTACGACCAACGGCATGTAAAGATCGGATATCTCGATTCGAACGCAAATCCGGTTTATTACGTAGAAGAACAACTTTCTACAAACCCAGGTTCTAACGGAGCGGGCGAATGCTCTTCGATGGGAACCTGGCACTTTCATTTGATCGCTCTGGACCCAAGTTGGGGCGAAATCCATGCTGCTTTCGCTTTCGACTCTCTCGACAGTTATTCCAATAACTATGCGGGATGGTTTGTCGACGACTTCGCAATTGATGAAGCGGCCAATCTAGCTAATTTGATCGCCGGAACCACAGTGACCACCGGAACAACCGGAACAGGAACGACCACCGGAACAACCGGAACAACGGGAACGACCACCGGAACGACGCTTCTGAGCACCAATTTCGCCAACGGAACCACCGGATGGACACTCACAGGAACAAACGGGGTTGATTGGGCAGCAGATGATACGCCTGTCACCTTTCCGGGAGGAATCGCTTCCAACGGATCTAATAGTCTTAACTATAATAATGGAACCGACTACGACAACGGAGGTCAAGCCACCGGGTCTGCTCTTTCTCCGATCATCGATCTGAGCGACTACATTACGGCCCAATTGACTTTCGCCTGCAACTATGATGTAGAACCGGGTGCCGAGAGCATCTCCTACACCTGGGATAAGCGATACCTTCGGGTAATCCAGATCTCCACAGGGGCGGTTGTCTTTGATGAAACCCTTGGGACAGATGCAGGAAGCCTTGTCGGTGTCTGTGATCAAGCCGGAACATTCCACACACACACCGTTACCCTCGATCCCAATTGGGAAGAAGTCCAGATCGAATGGACTTTTGATTCCATAGATGATTTCGAAAAC
>CAYRLD010000331.1:0-3246 GCA_964424925.1 uncultured Planctomycetales bacterium | reverse complement strand
TAATTTCCCCCACTTGACCAGTCAGGACATACACTTTCCCGTGTTCTACCTGGGTGTTCGAAATCTCTACTACCTGCTCCCCAAACTCAGGATGGCGCAAGACAAAGGTCCACGAAGCGACACGAAGCCCTTTCAACGTTTGCGGGGAATAACTATCTACAAAAATAAGATTCTTACCGGAAGCAACATTATCCCCTTCCCGTTTTATCTCTATGATTTGAACATACGGGGAAGGAATGATCTTTAGATCAAACGTACCAGTATAGTCAAGGTTTCCCTTAAGGCTTCTCTGTATAACAGTTAGATCGTTTTTAATTTTAGAAAACCTGTTTCCCTTATCCTCAGGGAGAACATCAAGAACATCAAAAAGAAATTGGCAGTACGCATTAACGGACTTCGCCTCTTCCTTCTTTCTCAGCCATTCAATTTTCTTTTTCGGCCAAGCCCTCATCAGAAGCAATATCTCATGCTCCAGGAATTTCTTTGCAGAATGTAAATTTTTTGTATCGAAAAGGAGTATCCATCTCTTTATATCCTCCTGCAGGACATCCGTCATCCCACCAAAAGCAGAATAAGAGGTCAGATTCTGAAACGTTTCGAGCGCCTCGTTCAGCTTTTTGGGAGATTGTGCATTGGAATCCGTTTTGATGTCTGGAGAAGGAGCCACTGTCTTTTTCGAATCGATTTCTCGGTAGAGAAAATACCCTCCTACGAGAAGAACAACAAAGAGGATCGCCAGCCGGGGAAGAAGTTTGCTCTTTTTTTCCGGCACAACCAGGATCTCGCCACTACTCGCCTTCTCGACATCCGATTTGAGCTCACTTACTTGCTGATACCGGGATTCCGGCTTTTTCTCCATTGCCCGCTTGATAATCGGGTCGAACGGAGCCAGGGTGTGGGAAATTTTTGAAGGGGGCTCGACCACCCCCACCGGGATTTCCCCAGTCAGCATCTGGTAGAGCATCGCTCCCATCGAATAGAGATCCGCACGGTGGTCGACATGAACCGCATCCCGCATCTGTTCGGGCGCCACGAAATGAGCGGTTCCCATCCCCGCTCCCGTTGCCGTCAAAAGCGTCAACTTTCCATGATCAGCAAATTTGGCGAGACCGAAATCGGCCACCTTCACCCTTCCATTCTGATCGACCAGGATGTTTGCCGGCTTGATATCCCGGTGAACCACATCCATCGAATGGGCATAGTCAAGAGCGTCGCAGATCTGGGAGAAGATCGCCCGAATCTCTTCCATCCCCGGCTTCTTCCTGGAGATATAGTCATGCAGATCCATCCCATTGACATACTCCATCACGAAGAAGAAGACCCCGCCCTCTTCCCCAAAGTCGTGAATCCCTACGATGTTGGGGTGCGACAGAGTTGCGAGCGTTTTCGCTTCCCGGTGAAACCGGTCCCGGAACTGCATGACATTAGATTTGTCGGTAGGAAGAACCTTTAAGGCGACAAGTCGATCGAGCGTGACCTGGCGAGCTTTGAAGACCGCCCCCATCCCTCCTCTTCCGGCAATAGAGAGGATCTCAAGACCGTGAAATTTATCTCCCGCCTTGAATTCCGCCCCGGGAGGAAGAATGTGGGTGCTCGGGGCCTCTTTAATCGCATCTGCGAATAGATTCGCCCTCGGGATCACCTTCGTCGGCACCGCCGCCTGGGCGGCACATTCCGGACAAGAATCACCGACAAACGTGCTCTTACAGATCGGACATTCTTTGTTCCAGGTGTTCCCTTCGGCCATCGACCTATTATACCCTCGAAAACGAAATGGGAATATCAATCACCCCCTATTTCTTTCGACCAAACAGGCCGTTTTTTGATCCCCTTCTTGAGAGAATTGACATCAGCAATTAGTCCTTAAGAAAAGAGATCGCCCCATCGAATTAGATTCAATAATCGCCGAAACGTTGTTTTCCTCTTCCTCTTCCCTGCTATAATCAAGTTGTGATTTGGGGAACACTTGCCAAGGGATGGATCGTCCTGCTTCTCGTTTCGCTTCCGGTCGCCGCACAGGACCAACAGATCGGTGCACGCACCAAGGCGATGGGAGGGTCCTATACCGCATTCGAAGATGATCCGGTCTCTGTCTGGCTCAATCCTGCCGGGATTGCCACACAGCAGGATCAATTGAGCTTGAGCTACCAGACCTATACCGCCTATCAGGTCGAAAAAGCTCCGGGACCCAACGACACGACCCTTTTCAGCAACGATTCCGAATCGGTTCTCGTCGACCCCGCGATTATCCCCTCTTTTCTCGGAGCGGTCTTCCAGATCGGGGATCCGGAGAATCCGATGGCGATCGGCATCTGTTATTCCCGCCCCTATCAGATCAATTATGCGGCCGATGAGATCCTCGATACAGCCGAGACCGAATTCGACCCGGACAGTTATATCCAGCAATCCCTCTCCCGTTTTCGGATCGCCTTCGCGTACGACATCCCCTTTCGCGAAGCGGGGGAACCCGGTTTCTTTCAACACCTTGCCATCGGCGCCGGCCTCGATGTCGGCTTTATCAACTGGCGATTCGACAACCCGACCAACAACGAATACGACACCGCCACCGGGTATGGATTCGGGGCGGGTCTTCTTACCACCGTCTACGACAACACCGAGTCGTTCAAAGTCAATTTTGGAATGGCGTACCAGAGCTTTGTCCGTTTCGACTTCAGTATCGAACCGGAACTCTTCCCCGCCTTCGACATGCCCCAGCAGTTCAACGCAGGATTCACCTTTTACCTGCTTGAGAATACCCCTCTGCGATTAACGTTCGATTTTCAATGGATCAACTGGAAAAATTCGGCGGAGAATCCCTCTTTTGAAACCCCGCTCCCCCATTTCGAAGACGCCTTCAACTTCTCCATCGGGGGAGAATACCGGGTCCGGCTTTCAGAAAAGATCCTCTGCTACCCCCGGTTCGGAATACGGTATGTCAGCGCCCCGTGGAACGACCCCAATGATCTCCCCGTCACGGGGGGATACAAACTCGTTCTCGATACCGATGATGATGTCTTTACCATCATTTCGTTTGGCGTAGGGATTTCCTGGACGACCGGGGAGGGGAAACTAAGGACGGTTGACCTGGCCGGAGACGCCGGCGGAGACTCTTTTACAGCCGCCGTTGGGTATACACATGAGTTTTAAGATTGCGACCAGAACAAGATGGATCTGCCTCACAGCCCTCGCCCTTCTTCTCGGAAGCTGTGATGGACAGGGGTATGCCCTGAAGGAGGATTTCCTATC
>CAYRLD010000330.1:0-3260 GCA_964424925.1 uncultured Planctomycetales bacterium | reverse complement strand
CCTGACGAACCCGAAAAAGAAAGACAAGCCGAAAAAGGAAAAGAACACCGGCGGGTCCGCCGCGAAGAAGGAAGAGAAAGCAAAAAGAAAACTGAGTGCCCAAAAGGGTAACAAGTAACAATAAAGGATAATCTTACATGGCGCGTTTTCGTAGAGATCGACTTTCAGACGGGTTTGAAGAAATTGTTGTAAAGGTCAACCGTTGCTGCAAAGTAGTCAAGGGTGGTAAGCGGTTCTCCTTCAGCGCTCTCGTCTGCGTCGGAAACCGGAAAGGCCAGATTGGCTGGGGCTACGGAAAAGCCAAGGAAGTTCCCTTCGCTGTCGACAAGGGTATTCAGGAAGCGAAAAAGAATCTCATTACGGTACCGATCGTAAAGGGAACTATCCCCCACCGAACCATACAGAAACATTCGGCAACAACGGTTCTCCTCATGCCTGCTTGCGCAGGAACAGGGGTAAAAGCTGGATCTTCTGCTCGATCGGTTATTGAACTTGCTGGGGTGCATAACGTGCTGACAAAAGTCCAGGGAAGCACAAACCCGATCAATGTTGTCAAAGCTACGATCAAATGTCTCGAAAACCTGAAAACGATCAAAACGGTTGAAGAAACTCGCGGCGTGGCTCTACGAAAAAGAGATACCATAAAACAAGCCGTAACGGCTGAGGAAAGCAAATGAACTTGACGGACGCCAGAAAAGCAAAAATACCCCGAAAGAAAAAAGTCCGAGTCGGAAGAGGAGAATCCTCGGGTCTCGGAAAGACCAGTGGACGGGGCCATAAGGGTGCCGGTCAAAGAGCCGGGATAAGTCAACGCCGATACTTTGAAGGCGGCCAGATGCCCAACATCCGTCGTCTCCCAAAATTCGGCTTTAACAACGCACAATTCAAAACCAAGTATGAAGTTGTTAATGTTTCTGTCTTGAACGAACTGTTCAATGATGGAGATACAGTGGATGAAGCGGCGCTACGCAAAATGAACGTCGTAAACCGCAAGTGCGATGGCGTTAAAATCCTTGGAAACGGATCTATTGAAAAGAAGTTAACTGTAAAGGCCGATAAGTTCACAAAGTCCGCACAAGAAAAGATTGAAAAGGCTGGCGGATCGGTCCAGGTTAACGGGGAAACGGAAGAGAAAAAATAGCGGATGCAAATCCTCGGGTCATTCCGGAACATCTTTAAAATCGCCGAACTGCGCAAGCGGATTCTGTTTACATTCGGCGTACTGATCGTGTATCGATTGGGAGCGCATATTCCCCTACCCGGCATTAACCCCATTGCGATTGATGCCTTTAAAGAGCAATTTGGCGGCGAACAGATCTTCAACATTATGCAGATCTTCTCCGGGTTCGCACTGGGGAACCTCGCGCTCTTCTCCCTTGGGATCATGCCCTACATCACGGCATCGATTATCATGCAGCTCCTTACCAAGGTAAGTCCAAAAGTAGAAGCGATTGCCAAAGAAGGGCCTGCCGGACAACGAAAGATTCAGCAATACACCCGATACGTCACGATCCCGATCGCAATTGTACAGGGCTTCTTTGCGGTAAAAGCCCTCACGGCATTTGGAACCCGAGTCCCCCTCTTTGACCAAACCACTAGCACAACCCTTCTTCTCATGCTGGGACTCTTAGGTGGAGCCCTCTTTATCATGTGGCTTGGGGAGCAGATCACCGAACATGGAATTGGAAACGGGGCGAGCGTTTTGATCATGGCAGGAATCGTTTCCCGTATGCCTGCGGTAGCACTGAACCTAATTGAAAAGGTTCGTGAGAATGAAGTTCCGGGAGAATACCTCCTCGTCATATCGGTCCTGTATGTCGCAGCTATTTTCGCCGTTGTGTTTGTAACCCAAGCTCAAAGGCGTATTCCTCTACAACATGCGAAACATATCCGTGGACGAAGAATGATGAGTGGAGGAAGGAACTATCTACCTCTGCGAGTGAATACGGCGGGTGTTATGCCGGTTATTTTCGCGTCCTCCCTCTTGATTATCCCCTACCTAATGTCTCAAATCCCAGGGCTGGGAATCTTGAACGATGTCTTTGCAAGAGGAAGCTTCTTTTACGCGGTCTTCTTTGCCGTAATGATCTACTTCTTCACCTACTTCTGGACCTATCTATTCTTTCAACCAAACGAAATCGCAAACAATCTAAAAGAATACGGAAGCTTCATTCCCGGCATTCGACCTGGGGAAAATACAGCAAATTACATCAATACCATTCTGGCCCGGGTCACGCTTTGCGGTGCCACTTTCCTATGTATTATCGCCCTCCTTCCGGACATGGTTTCGGCGGGAATGGGCTCTGCCATCCAAACAGCTCTCCTCACCTTCCTAGGTGGGACAGGAATTCTCATTGTTGTTGGTGTCAGTCTGGATATCACGCAGAAGATGGAATCCTACCTGCTGATGCACCATTACAGCGGGTTTGTGGGAAGCAGTGGTATCCGGGGAAGGAAGGGGTAAATTCATGCGCCTTGCCTTTGTGGGCCCTCCCGGGGTTGGGAAGGGGACGCAAGCAAAACGCCTCGCTGAGTTTCAGGGCCTTGTCCATATTTCTACCGGAGATATTCTGCGCGATGCGATCAAGCAGGAGACTCCCGTCGGAAAAGAAGCGAAAGGCTTCATTGATAAGGGGTCCTTCGTACCGGATGACGTGATGATTCAAATCATCCGCGAACGATTTAATAAGGGAGATTGTGCCGCAGGATTCATCCTGGATGGCTTCCCCCGAACGGTCCCCCAGGCGGAAGCCCTCGAGAAGTTTCTGTCTGAAATCGACAAGCCCCTTCAACGGGTCTTCGTATTCGACTGCCCCGATGAGTTTATCGTAGAAAGGATTACAGGGCGGCGTACCTGCTCTAATTCCAAATGCCAAGATACATTTCATGTACGATTCCTCCCACCTAAGGTAGAAGGAGCGTGCGATAAATGTGGGGAAGCCCTGGAACAGAGATCGGATGATTCTCCCGGTCCGGTAACACAACGTCTGGAAAAATATCACGCGACAACGGAACAAATCATTCCCTTTTATGAAGAGCGGAACTTGACCCATCGAATTAATGGGGCGCTCAACACCGAGGAGGTGTTTGAACAACTGAAAAGTTCCGGGGCAAAGCTCTAGTCAGAGGAATATTCAGTATGGCGGCTACAATCAAAGAACCTTGGGAAATTGACGTCATGCGCGTCTCCGGAAAAATTGTCGGGACCGGTTTGGATCTACTCAGAGGAATGATCAAACCGGGAGTGTCCACAGGAGAGC
>CAYRLD010000329.1:0-3270 GCA_964424925.1 uncultured Planctomycetales bacterium | reverse complement strand
GGGAGCCGCGATCCCCAATACCCCAAACCCGATCTCGTCGATGAATCGGCGATGATTTAAAACGAGAAACCCAAGGGGCGAGCCTCTTGGATCTTGTCTCCCGACTTTTTGGACTATCGAAAAAAGATCCTTCAAAAAAGCGAGACGGTGATCGCAAACAACTAACAATCAAGTAGTTGTGAACGCCATTTTTGAGCTACCTTGCTTTTCTCATCCTTCTTTGCTAGAACAATCCCGTGGGAAGGATGATTCGGGTTGGAACACGCGGAAGCAGCCTCGCTTTAACGCAAACAGATGGGGTAATCCGCCAACTGGAAAAAGCAAACCCGGATCACAAGTTTAAACGAATCATTATCCGAACTTCTGGCGACAAGATTAAAACAATTAAAGAACTCCGGAACGCAGGAAAAGGGGTCTTTACCAAAGAAATTGAGAATGCCCTCCTTAAGTCCAAAATCGACCTTGCAGTTCATAGCGCCAAAGACCTGCCAACAGAGATGGACAATAAATTACAGGTCGGAGCCCTTTTGAAACGGGAAGATCCAGCGGACGCTTTTGTCGGAAGAACCACCACAAAACTGGAGCACCTCTCTCCTGGCTCAGAAGTGGGAACCGCCAGCCTTCGTAGACAGGCCTTTTTACACGCCTATTACCCAAAATTGAAACCGGTCGATCTTCGAGGCAATCTCGATACACGCCTCGAAAAGATTTCCGCCTCCCGTGGAAAGATGGCGGGAATTATCGTAGCGGCCGCAGGACTAAACCGAATCCAATATCAGGGAAAGAATCCGATCGAAAGACTTCCCCTAGATCATTTTGTCCCTGCGGCAGGACAAGGAGCTCTTGCGATTCAGTGCAGAACAGGCGACAAAAAACAGCTTTCCGTACTCGCTCCCATTCATGACCTGATCACCGCGCGTTGCGTTGAAATAGAACGTGCCGTTCAACACCGCCTTGAAGGGGGATGCCAAGTCCCGATGGGAATTTTCGCCGAATCTCAAGAAGAGAGCCTTCTCCAGATAACGGTTGCGATCTCTTCCCTTGATGGGCTTGACCTTATCCGAGAATCCGCTTCCGGATCTTGGGAGGACCCCGAAGGACTTACGGAAGCCATCCTCCTCCTTTTAGAACGAAAAGGGGCGAAGGAACTTCTTGAATCACTGCCTCGAAGAACGGTTCCCGTAAAAAAGAAGCGCACACCATCCCCTTCACGACCAACAACCAAGAAACAAAAATCTCGATCCAAAACCCGAAAAGCATAGCGAAGTCTGCCCTCTTTCCAGCCGATAACCATTCAAGACAACAAATGACATTCTATCTCTAGGAGAATTTTGTGAGTACACTCGCTATTTTCATCCTTCTTCTCACGAACACAGGAACCCCTGAGACCTCCCCACTACGGGTAAGAGTCCTCTTATCCGAGAATACGAACAAAGGAAGAATCTCCGTAACCCACACGGTTCATATCATTTCACCGGAACAGAATAAGGCATTGAGAACCCTCCCCCCCTTCTCAGGAAAATCCATAACCTGTCAAAATGGACAGATCCAGTTGGGACAGAGCAGGATGCCTTCTGGCGAAATTCTTCTCGTTCCTGAATGGAATGGAGCCTTACAGTGGGAGGGAAAGGTATATCGGGGCTCATTCCTTCTTCGCCCGATCTCCAGTTCTCGATTTCATGTTTTAAATATTGTCAGCTTGGAAGATTATGTGGCGGGAGTCCTCCCCACAGAAATGGGTTCCCGGGCCCCCCTGGAAGCATTAAAAGCACAGGCGATTTGTGCTCGCACCTACGCAGTCGCCCAGATGAAAGAAAGGGCTCGATCCGGTTTCGATGCCTATGCCGACGTACGAGATCAGGTGTACGGTGGGGTTCACAAGAACCCCATTTTTGATCGCGCGACACGAGAAACACGAGGAACCCTTCTGATCCATAAGACCCAACCATTTAAAACGTATTTTCACTCCACCTGCGGAGGAGGAACAGAATCGGTTCTGTCCTGGAAAGGGGACCCAGACATCCAGCCCCTCTCCGGTTCTCGCTGTCCATCTTGTTCCCATGCAAAATGGTTTCGATGGACCACCCATCTCACCCGAAAAGAAATTTCTACGGCACTCGCCTCCAGGACGAACAACCAGGAAGTCCAACAACTAAAAATTCGAGAGTGGAATAACCAGGGTCGAATTGAAGCGATTCTCATTGTGACCCAACAAAATCAGAAGATCACCATCTCCGGAACAGAATTTAGAAGTTTACTTGGACCCAATAAGATTCGCAGTACTCGATGGACCGTTACCCCAACCCCCACCGGATGGTCGCTTCTCGGAAAAGGATGGGGGCACGGGGTAGGACTTTGCCAAGAAGGAGCGATGGGTTTTGCAAAACAGGGAGCCGGGTTTCAGCAGATCCTGTCTCGATACTATCCCGGAGCAAACCTGGAAAAAAAATATCGCTAACGAGGAATGAGGCTCCTCCTATTCTCGAGTCATTGACTTGCTCGGAATGGCTCGATAGAATCCCCCCCTCAGTCAATTCAAACGGGCCTGTAGCTCAGTTGGGAGAGCGCCGCGTTCGCAATGCGGAGGTCGTGGGTTCGACTCCCATCAGGTCCACCATTTCATAAAAAATGATCACTTTCTTTGTACTGATTTCTTTTTGCCCCTTGCAAACCACTAAAGATTGTGTACACTCCTCCAGGTAACCACTACTGATAGGGGAGAGGAACGATGTTTATAGGCATTGCTGGGATTATTGGGGCTGGAAAAACTACTCTTACACGGAACCTCGCCGATCACCTCGGCTATGAGGCCTTCTACGAACCCGTCAAAGAAAACATCTATTTGGCGGACTTCTACAAAGACATGAACCGCTGGGGAGCGATGATGCAGCTCTACCTTCTGTTCAAACGGTTCGAACAACACCAGAAGGTTGTTTGGGGTGCCGAAAAAGGGGCTGTGCAAGACCGCACCATCTACGAAGACACCATTTTCGCCGGCATGCTTCATGATGCCGGCCTCATTGATGATCGCGACTATGACACCTATATGGGACACTTCAACATCATGAAGAGGTTCCTCCTTTACCCAGACGTTCTCGTATATTTACAAGTGGATCCTGAAATATCCATGAGTCGAATTGCAGAACGGGGTCGGGTAGTAGAAAGGGGAATCACAATCGAGTACATGGAAAAACTTCATAATGGGTATGAGAAGTTCGTTTCAGAGATGGGGCGATATACCCGAGTTCTCACACTCGATTGGAATGATTA
>CAYRLD010000328.1:0-3314 GCA_964424925.1 uncultured Planctomycetales bacterium | reverse complement strand
TGAACAGCTTCCTGCCTCAGAGCCTTGATCAAGATCGACAAAGAAGGCGAGGTCATCCCCGTCTTCTTCGAAAGCTCCCGAGCCTGAAAAAAGGAAGGTTCCGCTTCGGCACGAAGATCCTCTCCAGAGAGAACTTCTCCACCGAAATCCCCCCGCCCCCCTTTTTCGAAGTAATAGTAGCCGACCAATCCCAGAACGAGCAAAAGAGCTACCGCCCCGATCATTCGACGTCGAAAACGTCGAACCCCCCAAACCATTTTTGCAACCGTCGAACCGGGTCGACTGCGAACCGGTATCCCCTCCAGGAATCGATGCAGATCTCCGGCAAGATCACGAACACTTTCGTATCGCATCAAAGGATCTTTTTCGATCGCCCGTAAGCAGATGGCTTCGAGATCAACGGGAATATTTTCATTCAAATCCCGAGGGGCCCTTGGAACCCGACTCAGGATTGATTTCTGGAGCATGTCACGGGGGACGGATACATAGGGAAGTTTTCCGGTAACCATCTGATAAAGAACAATACCGAGAGCGTATATATCCCCAGGAACATCCGCTCCGGGCTTCCCTACCCTCTCAGGAGAAACATAATCCGAAAGATCCTCTTGCGCCCCGGCATCACTAAATCGGACCTCTTCCTCGCGAGAAAAGAAGATATTCGACGCCTTAATATTTCCGTGACAGGAACCCTTCTCATGAAGGGAGCCAAGTGCCAATGCAATCCGTTCCATGGTTCGGGCAACATCGAGGGGAGAAAACTCCCCCTCGCGAATCCTTTTTTCGAGAGACCGCCCTTCTTCATATTCCATGGTAAAGTAGGGACACCCATCCCGAATTCCTATATCGAAGACAGAAAGATGTGCCGGATGGACATAATCTTTTCTCTTCCGTGCCGCCTGCAGAAATTTCTCGGCGAAGGGAGTATCGAAGTGCTCCTTGCGGACCACTTTTAAGAGAACCACTTCCCCGCGGGACCGATCATATGCTTGGTGAACAACCGTACGAGAGTTCTGCCCCACCTGTTGGATCAAACGATATCGATCCCCCCCTCCAGAAGCATCCTTGGTCGGCTCTTCTCTTAGCGGTAGGGAAGAAGGCTTCTGTATGGTGACCACATCGGATTCGGGAAGTTCCGAGGGAGGAGGAGGAAAGGGAGGAGGCTCTTCACTCTGGTCCAAAACAGCCTGACAAGATGCACAGCGAAAGCCCTCCCCGTGAGAAGATTCCATCTCTCCAGAAAAAGCGACCTTTCCACACTCCGGACAAGAAATGGAGTGCGCCTCTTGTGCCTTCAAAACCTCTAAAAACTGTTGCGTGCTAATGAGACGCCGCTGCATCAAAATCTGACCGAGCCGAAGAGGGCGCCCAGATTGTCGGCCAGCCTTCTGCTCCTCCAAACACTCCTGCAATTGTTCCTCAGTAACAAAGCCTTTTCGAATGGCGACATCCCCAAATCGATCTACGGTTGATTCTGAAGAGTTCTCTCCTGAAAAATACTTCTTCAGGATTCGTTTCATTTGGAATGGCGTAAGGAAGTCCTTCTCAAGCATGACTTCTTGAAGAGACCGGGGAGGGGAACTCTCCCCGCGGGCATCCATGCAAACCTTGAGTTCCTCTTCCGAAAGAAAGTTCTCTCGAAGAACCAGATCACCAAGGCGTTCGTCGTCCAAAGGTTCTGTCATACCCCACCCCCCTCCCTAATCATCCAGGAGGGTCGATTTTCATTGTAGAATAAGAAAATGGAGGCGTCCATTCGATTTAGAGATCCTCGCTTGTTCCCCTCTTCCCCATTCCCTATAATCCGTACCCCCCCGTGAATCCGACATACATTTTGGAGACAATGGCACGTGCATCGTTGGGACTGGATATTGCTACTCGGAGGAACGATTCCCTATCTGATTGGGTTCGTTCTCGTCCTTCAAATTCTTTTACAAAGATCTCCCAACCGAATAACACGAGCTCGTATCTCCGCCCTGATCGGGGCTCTCCTCCATACAGTTCTCCTTTCTCTCCGTGGGGTGAACAACGAATACCTTCCCGTAACGAGTCTTTTTGAGTTCACACTCCTCTTTGCCACGCTGTTCACGATGCTCTCCCTTCTTGTCGATATCGTTCGAAAAATGCCGATCATGACCATCGCATCGATTCCCCTTTCCACACTCCTCCTCCTCTCTGCAATGCTCCTCGCTACAGCACCGGGGGAACATTCTCAGAAGGCGACAACCCTATGGTCAGTTACTCACGTGTTGATAAGTTTGGGAGCCTTCGGATCTTTCGCCTTCTCTTTTGTAGGAGGAATCCTCTACCTCATTGAACAACAGCAACTTAAAGGGCTTCCCCGAGCAGAACTAATTGGAATGATGCCCCCCCTGCAAACCCTTCATCGTCTTATGCGCATTTCGATCTCACTCGGAATTGTTTTCTTAACTTTGGGCGGCGTCATCGGGTACCTCTACGCACGAACAACCGAAATTCACAGTAATGTATGGAGAACAGACCCAAAAATCGTACTGACCACGATCACCTGGGCCGCATATGGAATCCTTCTCTTCGCATCCACGTTTCCCTTCTTTCGAGGAAGAAGGACCGCCTGGGCGAGCATAATTTGTTTCGGCTTCCTTGTCTTTACGACTTGGTCGACCATTTTCTGGAGCCCTTTTCATAACTACTTGTAGCCTATGCATCTGACCGTAATTGGATTAAATCACAACCAAGCGGGAATTGACCTGCGGGAAAAGCTATCCGTTCCTTCCGCAGAATTGCCGGAGGTACTCCTTCGTATGAAGGAAGAACTGAATGTCGAAGAATGCCTCCTCCTCTCTACCTGCAATCGCGTCGAAATCTATCTGGTTCATGCTGACCAAGAGATTGATGGAGCCGCATTCCTGGCAAGATCGAGGAGGGCGACGCGGGAAGAAATCGAACCTTGCCTATACCGACATGAGGGCGCCGAAGTCGCCCGACATCTTTTTCGAGTCGTCTCGAGCCTCGATTCTATGATCGTCGGAGAAAACCAAATACTCACCCAAGTGAAAGAAGCGTACCAAGTTGCTTCAGAGGAATCCCATACGGCGAGAATCCTGAACCAGCTTTTCCAACAAGCACTCCATGTCGGCAAGCGTATCCGAACCGAAACCGGAATTGGCGAGGGCGGAATTTCGGTCCCCTCCCTCGGAGTGAAACTAGCGGGCAAGATATTCGAAAACCTGCCTTCTAAAACGATTCTCCTTCTCGGTACAGGGGAAACTGGAAAGTTAGCGTTGGCATCCTTCCGAAACGAAGGGGTTACACGCATTCTTATTGCCAACAGGACA
>CAYRLD010000327.1:0-3323 GCA_964424925.1 uncultured Planctomycetales bacterium | reverse complement strand
GGATAGCGAACTTCCAGCAGCGCTTCACAATGGGAACATCGATACAGGATCGCTTTGCCTGGGAATGTTTTTCCGCATCCGGTACAGACCAGTTTCATTAGGCTACCTCGACGATTTGGGCACCTCGAGCAGGGCGACCGGTAAAGATTTCAGATTCGATTCCGGCGGAGCGAAAGCCAGCTTTCATTGCAGCGCCCACTTTTTTTGCACTGGTTCGCCGGGAAAGGATTGCGGCAACAGAGGGGCCCGCCCCGCTGAGCGTAATGGCAAGCGCTCCCGCTTTTTTCGCCTTCTTTTCCACTTCATCATATCCCGGGATTAATCGGGATCGCTTTTGATCGATGAAAGAACCTTCAATGGCATTGGCGAAGTGAGCGACTTGTCCACTGGCGAGAGCGGCTACCGTCATACTTGCTCGTGCACAGCCTTCGGCATATTCCACCAGATCAATTTTCTTCGGGAGGGCTTTTCGGCTGGCTCGTGTGGTGATGTGGATCGAGGGCATCGCGACAACAATGCGAAGGTCTTCCGGAGGTTCAATTTGAAGAAGGGTCATCGGTGGTTTCTTTGTGACGACCGTAAATCCCCCGAGAATGGCTGCTGCGACGTTGTCGGCATGGGACGTGCCGGCGGAGGCTTTTTCCCCCTCCGATGCACAGAGGATTAACTCGTCCGCTTCCGCCGGAATCCCGAAGAGTCTGGAAACGGCAAGAACAGAAGCGGCCGAACTGGCGGCACTCGATCCGAGTCCACTGCCCGGTCGGATTCCTTTTCGAATGTGAAGGTGAACGGCGCTTTTGATTCCATGATTTTTTAGAAGCGATTGGGCGGCGAGGCCGGCGGTATTTTTCTGTACTTGGGTGGGGATTTCCTCTGAGCCAACCCCTTCGATAGAGATCTTCCATTTAGGAGAGGGAGTGGCAAATACCTCATCGGCTCCGATATCAAGACAGATTCCGAAGATGTCGTATCCGAATCCCAGGTTTGCAATAGAAGTATACGCCCGGGATCGAACAAGCCTGGCACGTTTCAGTTCCCTTCCTCCCTTATTCTTCCGGCTGGTCTGATTTCCGTCCCCAGGTTCGTTTCCAAGACCATGCGGAGAGCGCGGCAAAGAACCAGGCGATGCCGAGAGCTTCGGTAAGGTGTAGTCCCATTCCGAGTCCCATATACAAGGTTGTCCCTTTGTGCGCTACTGCCATCAAAGGATCACTCTGTGGCATTGTTGCTTGGAAGGCCGCGCAAAGGGAGGTCAGGATAAGGGCCAGAAAGAGAGAGCATACCGTCAATTTTCTTCGAAGGTCCATGTCTTTGACGAGGACCAGTGCGGCTCCGACAAGAACACCGAGAATGGTGACCACGAGAGCTCCCTGTCCCTGCCAGATATCCATAAAGGTATGTTGTCGGTAAATATAATCTCCCCCGATCCGTGCGGCTACGTCACTCCAAGGAAAGATTACATTTGCAGCAAGTGCGACCGCTGGCGCGACCAACATCAGAATTTGCCGCAAACCCGATTTGCTTTTCCGACTCAGTTCCGTATTCATAAAGGTTCCTCCAGACTCCCTCCCTCTATTCTACACAACTGAGTTGGGGATCTGTCGACACTTTCTCACAGAACTCCGCGGAGATTTCTGTGGGGGGAAAAGGAGCTCATTTGGATGGATCCATCCCCGACATCAGATGAGAAGTTCGGGCTCCAGCGTCCCCCTAGGTTGAGGATCAGTCCCATCGCGATCATGGTGGTGAGGAGAGAAGATCCTCCGTAGGAAATAAGGGGGAGGGGGAGGCCTGTAATCGGGGCGACCCCGATGGTCATTCCTATATTAATGAATAATTGCATCGCAAAAATGGAGGTCAATCCCACGATGACCAGTCTTGCGAAGGGATGTCGGGAGAGGAACGCCATTCGTAAGGATTGGTAAAAGAGCAGTCCGAAGAGGAAGAGAACAAAGATCGACCCGACAAACCCAAGTTCCTCGGCAAGAATCGAAAAAACAAAATCGTTGTGCCGATCGGGAATGTGAAAGGAGGTTGCCAACGTTGACTCTCCCAGGCCCCGGCCCGTCACTCCTCCAGAACCGCACGACTTGATCGATTGGTCCTGCTGGTACCGGTCCCATTTTGACACCTTCTCTGGCGTGATAAAGGAGAGGAGTCGATTCTTTTGGTACGGCTTCAATCCGAACATGAAAGCTCCCGTTCCCATGGCTCCTGCAAGAACAAGGAGAATCAGTAGATGCTTCCACCGCGCTCCTGCGACGAAAAGCATGGCGAGCGTTGCGGGTCCAAAAAGAATGGCGCTTCCAAAATCAGGCTGAAGAAAGATCAGGCCCACGGGAAGAGCGACAATCCCAAGGGGAAGGAAGAGTCCCCACCATTTATGTAGGTTTCGGGCATGCATCAAAACTCGGGCAAGAACGAGAATCGTTGCAATCTTCGTAAATTCTGCTGGTTGCAGGCTGACCGGGCCGAGCATAAACCATCCCTTGGCTCCTCGGGTAACCTTGCCGAAAAAGAGGAGGGCGACAAGGGCGAGAACGCAGGCAATATAGAACACCCATGCTAGGCGTCGGGCATGAAAGGGATTCGGAAGAAGGGTGATTCCCATTACGATAAAACTGATGATCATAAATGTTCCCTGTCGAACCACCGGAGTTCTCATCACTTTCGGGTCACTCCAGTCCGGGATAGAAAAGGTCCACAAAGCGAGTAGCCCCATGCCGCACAGAATCCAGATACAGATGAGCATGGTCCAGTTCAATCTTTTGGAGACGTTTCGAATCATCGTTGTGCGGTCTCCTCTGGGCCCATTAGATATTTAATGATCTTTTCTGCGATGGGTGCTGCTGATTCGCCGCCGGAACCTCCATGTTTGACAAAGACGATAACCGTATAGAGGGGGTCGTTATGAGGGGCGAACCCTCCGAACCAGGCATGCGCCTTTTTTCCCCTCTGGTTCTGTGCCGAGCTCGTTTTTCCTGCGACATCGAATTCAATCAAGCCCGGCTTTCGTGCTGTTCCTCGGGCCCCATGAACGACTTCATAGAGGCCGGATCGAAGAACCTCAATGGTGTCGGGAGAGAGAAGAGTGGGTTGTGGTGAGGCCTCCGCTCCCCGAAGGACGTGGGGGATCACCCTCTTCCCGCCATTGGCGATAACGGACATGAGGACCCCCACCTGGAGGGGGCTAACCATGAGGTCATGTTGGCCGATCGCGAGAGCGTATCCATCGGCAGGCCATTTTTGTCTTCGAGGAAGTTGTCCGGGAACTTCGCCCAAGAGATCGATCCCGGTCTTTTTTCCAAGACCGAACTGTAGGG
>CAYRLD010000326.1:0-3324 GCA_964424925.1 uncultured Planctomycetales bacterium | reverse complement strand
AAATCTATATTTTTCGAACTTTTCGATTTCTTTGTGAGAGCCATTCTTCACCTCCCGGGGTACCGATCCTTCTGGAGGGAAGATTGCGGGCAGAAAGGAATCCTGTCAGGAATAATTGCGTTTTTCCCGACGTTTCTTCGGCCCTGTAGGTGTGGTTCTCGCCCCTGTCCATCCCATTCCCATTCACCGTGTAATCTCGAGAACTTTACCCTAGCCTCTTTAAGAGGGTATTTCAAGAGCCGAATCAGCGGAGGAAGAATCCTTTTGAAAGGGGATCCTGGGGGTCGATCTGGAATGAATGAACCCCGGTTATATGCGCCTTTCCGGTCACCCTGGGGATGATTCCTGGGATAGAACCGACCCTAGCTTCTTTCTCGACCGATACTTGAAAAGTGGTTCCCAAGATGCTTTCGATGGTGATTTTTTCCTCTAACTGGATCTCATTTCTTGCGTAATGGAGTGCGGCGCGGCCACTTACCCCCGTTCCGGTAGGGGAACGGTCGACCTCTCCATCAGCGAAGATACAGACATTGCGGCTGTGTACTCCGTTTGACAGGTTTTGCACAAAGATCGTCCCATAGAGAAAGCTCAGATCTTTGTCTCCTGATGGGTGTTCGATCCGGAATTGGTCATTGATCGCCGCTTTTATTCGTTTTCCCCGGTCGATGAGTTGGTCTGTCTGGGAGGGGTCGAGTGAGCAACCCATATTATCGATGCATACCACCGCATAAAAAGCTCCGCCAAAGACGATATCGCACTGAATCGTCGGGCCTTCTGGAATATGAATTTCTAGATCATGCTTTAAAACAAAGGAGGGGACATTGAGGAACGAAACCGATTCCACCCGATCCTCTTTCCACTGGGGATATGCGGTGACTCTCCCCGCCGGGGTATCGATCTCTACGACCGATTTATCTTTTGGCGTGAATAGTTTCTTTTCTAGGCCCGCTTTTACAATCGCGATGATCCCATGCCCACACATGGTGCTATACCCTTCGTTATGAAGGAAGAGGACCCCTGTATCCCCATCTGGAGTAACCGGCTTGGTGAGGATCGCTCCGTACATATCAGCATGCCCTCGCGGCTCCCACATGAGCGTGGTGCGCAGGTGATCCTGGTTTTCCCGGGCGTACCGTCTCTTTTCGAGCATGGATTCGCCCGGAATTTCCGGCCAGCCCCCCGTAATCAATCGCAAGGGTTCTCCCGCTGTATGCAGGTCGATGGAGGTTATTTCCTGAGAATCCATCGTTTGGGGTCGACCTCCACGTCGGTGCCTTCGGGGACCGTAATCGTAGCCGGGAGTTCCATCCGTTCTGTTTTCTCCCCGATCTTTACCGCGACCGGCATCGGGAAGGGGAGGTTGTCGGGAACCTGCCAGGAAATCTTTACCTGGTCCCCCTCGCGCTCGACGATGAGTTTGGGCAGTTTGGGTTGGCGAAGATAGACTTCAAAAAACCAATCGAGTTTGTGGCCGGAGGATTTTTCGGCAATGGCCCGGATCTCTTCGGTATCGGAAAATCGAACCTGCGATCCATCGGTCACTTTTTCCATCGCGGGGTCTGGGTAGGCCATTCGTCTCAAGGCTTCGAAAAATTTCTCCTCCCCGAGGACCCAACGAAGGGTGTGCATGATCCAGGAACCTTTGTTGTAGATGTCGTTCCCCCCGGCGCCGAAATAGATATCTTTGCTGTCTTGCAGTTCGCGGGGCGCAACCGCTTTACGGTTTCCCATTCCGTACCGAGTTTTTCTCATTTCTTTGTGGTATCGATCTTTCCCGAATGCATCCTCAAGGTAGAGCGCCTGCATATAGGTTCCGATCCCCTCATGGATCCACATATCTTTCCAATCCCGGCAAGAGACGAGGTTGCCCCACCATTCGTGAGCGAGTTCGTGGTTGTGCAGCCAATCGTACCCGCCCCGGGCGGCGCGGAACTTGTTGCCATATGCGATGATCGTCTGATGTTCCATTCCGAGGTGAGGTGTTTCAACGACACCATATTTTTCTGTGCGGAAAGGAAAGGGGCCGCAAATTTTTTCGAAGAAAGCGAGATCTTTTAAGAAGTAGGGGAGTGCTTTCTTCGCCTTTTCAACACTTTCGGGAAGGACGTAAAAGGCGACCGGAACTTTTTCACCCGTCACACTGGTGAACTCTTCCGTGATCATGGTGTAGGGGGCAATGTTGAGCGCCACATTGTAATTTCCGATCGGGCTGTCGAGCCTCCAATGGACGGTTCGGGTTCCATCCCCATTCTTCTTATTGCTTTTGAGCTTTCCGTTACTGGCACAGAAAAGATTTTCGGGTGTGGTAATCCGAATATCCATCGCCTCTGATTTGTCCGAAGGATGGTCTTTGCACGGCCACCAAAGATCCGCCCCTTCTCCTTGGCAGGTGGTTGCAATCCAGTGCGCGCCGCTTGGGGTCTTTTTCCAGGTAAAGCCTCCATCCCACGGGGCTCTCGGTGCGACACGGGGTTTCCCTCCATACGCAACCGCAACCTTGATCACCTGGTCTTTTTCCGCTTTGGTTCCCAGATCGATTGAGATCATTCCATTCTTTTGTTGGAAGGGAAGGGTGCGGTCCCCCGAAGACGCCTTCTTGACCCGAAGCGGATCGGCGAGATCCAAGATCAGGTATCGAAGGGGGCTGAGGATCCGTGCGGTAACGGTGAGCGTACCATCAATCTCTCTCTTGTCGGGGAAGATCGAAAGGGTGAGGTCATAGTGAAGAACATCATAGGCCGCCTGCTCGGGGAGGATCTTTCCTCCGGAAGCATTCTTCCCATCGGTCCGTTTTGGTTGAGGAGGTTCTTGGGCAGAGAGGGCGGTGGTGGCTACGAGCAGTGCGAGTACGATTCGGGTCATGATGGCTCCCTATACGGTGTTCAAAATCGTCCAAGACGGTACGGTACTATATCTACGACAGGATCGCGATTTTCGATGATATCTGTGACCAAATGTCCGGAAACAGAAGAGAGGGCCATTCCAAGCATAGAGTGCCCGGTAGCGATTGTGAGATTCGAAATCCCAGGGGCCCGGTCGATGATCGGTAATCCATCTGCCGAACAAGGTCTCAACCCGGCCCACACTTTTGTTTCGCCCATGCTCGGTACCGAGAAGCCTTCAATATACTTAGGGAAGGCATCGAGGATTGCCTGGATTCTTTTCTTTCGCAGTTGAAGGTCCCAGCCGGTGAATTCCATGGTGCCGCCGAAGCGAAGTTCGTTTTCAAAAGGGGTTACGGCGACCCGGGATTCGGTCAGGATCAGAGGAGTCGAAAAACAACCTTCCGGTTTTGGGAAGGTGATGGAATACTCGGGCCCGGTC
>CAYRLD010000325.1:0-3326 GCA_964424925.1 uncultured Planctomycetales bacterium | reverse complement strand
GCTGCTCTGTTTCTTTCGTACGGAATCAGAGATTTTCCAGAGAGAAGCAAGAAATATCCCAAAAGGAAGCAAAGCGCTAAAAATCAAGGTGTAGACCATGAGAATGGAACAGCAAACATACCCGGCCCAGTCCCTTCTACGCCCCGCTTTCATCGCCCGATCAAAAAAGAGAATCGCCCCGACACTCAGCAGGATGACGATAGAATACCCCCGGGCCTCCTGAGAATAGATCAGGTTCCATGTGCAGAGGGAAAAACAGATCGTCGACAACCCCACCAATGCCCCACGCCAGAATCTACGCGCCAAAAAGTAAAACCCGGCAACGGAAAAGACGCCACAGAGGAGTGCTGGCAGGCGTAACGCGAAAACCCCCGTACCGAAAAATTGAACACTAATCCAAATAAGAAAACTATTTAAGGGTTGGTTGTTGGGCAAAGGGGCTCGGGTAAAGAAGACAAATGGACCATGTCGAACATAATGATAATAAGAAACCCATTCATCATGTTGTAAGCTGAATTCGATTCGATAAAGACGAACCGCAACACTACCAACCAGAATGACGAGGAGAAGAATCCATTCCCATCTTGAAAGAGCACGATCTACATTATTTCCAGGCTGACCAGAAAAGAGGGCGGTAATACGGGGACCATAAAACGCGGCCAAGGCGAGACTTACCGCAGTCACCCAGGTCAGAAGAGAGAGACCCCAATAATAATCCTCGGGAAAGGCTTGGATTGTATTATACCGAGCGGAGAAGAAAGAAACGATCCGAGAAACAGGAACAAAGAGCAAGACCACCGCGCAGAAGAAAAGTCCAAGACGAACCGGTACACGATAAATCATGCTCTACCCAGCGGTTCTTTCAGCAATTCTCCCCCAAGGACATACGCATCCTGGCCTCAAGCTGATCTATATCGAAACAGGCTCAAAAAATGGAATACCTATCTCCGAGATAGAAGAGCTCTTTCATAAACCATTAAATTTCTTGCTGTGATTTCATCCCAATCACATTTCGATAGACTCTTCTCTCAACACTTCTCAGTTCCAAGAAGAACACGCATAAAATTCTTTCGGAACTACGTCCCCTAGAAAACTATTCCCGGCAAAATCCTTCTACTCTTTACCCATCCCCCCTATTCTCTTCGACCAGATTGAGAGATCCCTCCCACAGAAATCAGAGCCAAAATGGGAATCGGTTGATAAATTCAGGGCACGGAGAAATCAAAACCGTGTCGATATGATTAATTATCCCATGAATCAAACCGAGGAAAAGAGAGATTCCCATCTCCAGAAATTGAAGAAAGAATTTCGGGGGTTGCTTTATCTGTTTGCTGGATTCCTCTTCCATCTTCTATGTCCCCCACGTGTTCGAGAAAACCGAATCCTCCTGTTCCGTCCCGAACGAATCGGTGACTACCTCGTTTTCACCCCTCTTGTCCGGGCACTCCGAGAAGCGTACCCCACCCATGAGATCCGCATCGTAGTCTCCAGCGAGATCCAAGCCCTCGCACAACACACACCTGGCATAGATGGACTCTTCATTCGAGAAAGGGATCGAAGATATGAACTAAAGTCACGACTAAAGAACCTTCTTGAAATCCGCCGCTGGGGCGCCGGAACCGCCATCTATCCCAGTCAAAACCGGGAAATATGGGTGGATGAAATGATGATCTGGAGTGGGGCCAAGAAAAGAATCGGCCTGATTGGAAATACACACATGACCCGATCCTGGATGCTGCATCTAGGACAATTTGCGTACACCAAAATCCTCCGTATGAAGCCAGACACAGAAATGAATAATATGGGACATATCTTGGAAAGCCTCCAACCAGGAAAAAAAATCATTCCACAGCCCTATCTAGGAATAACCGAAAAAGGGGAAAAAAGTGTCTCTTCCATTTTGAACAAATACGAGCTCAACCCGTTCGGAAAAGAATGGGTTCTGATCGCCCCCTTAGCAAAAGACAGGATTCGAAGGTGGAAAACGGAAGGGTTTGCTGAAATTATCAGGAAATTATATCAAACCCAAGGACTGGCAACCGTTCTGATTGGAGGCCCTGACGATCAGGAAAAGTTAGAGGAGGTCCTCAAACAGTCGGGAGATACTCCTGTACACATATGTGCTGGAACCCTTCCGATCACGGAACTGGCAGAACTCGCTTCCCATGCAAAGCTATTCCTGGGGGTGGAAAGTGGCCCGTTGCATTTCGCGACAGCAGCCGGGACACCCTCCTTATGTATCATGGGAGGGGGACTATTCGGACAATTCTATCCGTACGGAGATCCCACCAGAAATAGAGTTATTTCGAATTCCCTTCCCTGTTTTGGATGCAAATGGAAATGTATCCATGAAACGGTGAGATGCCTCCAGGAGATCACTGTTCATCAGGTATGGCAAGAGGTCTCAGACCTCCTCGATTTACATAAAAACCGAGATCAAGATTGAGTCTCTCCTCATATTTTTTTGCACTTTCTGAAGCCGATGTCCGATAATTACCTTAGAAGACTATGATCACACAGGAAAATACCTCACAAAGACCTGGGAACATTCTCCCCGCCATTGTTCTCACCTGTATATTCTTAGGGCTTCTTGCCTACCTGGCAACATCGTTGTCTGAAACGTCGGAATCGGCATCAGGATTCCTTCAGGTCGCGGTTGCTCTGGCGGCAATGGCCTATCTGCTTACCTTTGTGGATATCAGACTCGGATTGGGTCTCATGATTCTCTGCATTGGACTCTCCCCAGAGGTGGAAGTCGGGGGCTTCAAAAACCTTCGACTGGAAGATTTCCTCGTTCCAGCCCTCCTTCTCGCTTGGATCCTCCGATCGACAAGGAGCCGAGAAGATGTTGTCTCTAATCCAATCGCTGCACCTCTATGGAGCTATTTAGGTGTGGGCCTTCTCGCGGGACTCTGGGGCGTGAGCATGGAAACTGTCCAGTTGGAAACAGTCGCCCTTATCATTGGAAAGAATCTTATCTTTGTTCTGATTTTCATGCTCATACTGAACCATATCCGTTCTTACCAAGAATTCAGGGCTTTCGTCATATTCACATTGCTCGTCAGCCTGGTATCGGCCCTAACGAACTCCCCGCATTCCTCAGGTTATGCCGAGGTGGGCCGGATCCATGGCCCGTATGGGGAGACCGGAAATATCTTTGCCGGCTACCTCATCATGCATATATGTGTTCTACTCGGTCTCTTCCTTCACCTACCCACAACTCGGGGAAGAATCTTTAGTCTTTTGACCTGTCTCCCTCTGCTATATACGCTTTTGTTCACGTTCTCCCGTACTTCGTATGCAGCTCTGGCAATTGCAATCTCTTT
>CAYRLD010000324.1:0-3342 GCA_964424925.1 uncultured Planctomycetales bacterium | reverse complement strand
CGTCGATGCAAAGCGGGAAGACAACTTCCGGGAACTAAAAACAGAGATCGGGAAGCTCGGCTCGATGGACCCCCGTGTCGACTGGGGGAAAGTCGTGACTCTCTCTACAGACCTCCTCACCCATACAACAAAAGACCTTCTCGTGGGCGTATATCTGACCGCCGGGCTCTGGGACAAAGAGGGCTTTCCCGGCTTTCTCTCTGGGCTCACCGTGATGGAAAAGATGGTCGAGACCTACTGGGAGGACCTCTTCCCCGAAAAAAGCCGTATGCGGGGACGCCTCAACGCCCTCGAGTGGCTCACGGAGAGAACCGAGAAGATCATGGCAAAAGAAGGTCCCCCAACAGAGGGAGATCGAAAGAAGCTTACCGAACTGGTCGAGGCGACGGAATCCTTCCAAAAGGCGGTCGAATCAAAATTGGAAGGAGAACAGACCACCCTTCCCCGGTTTACCCGGGTTTTCCGAGATCGACTCGGAAGTATCCCAGAGCCAAAGCCGGAACCGAAGCCCGAGCCCAAACCGGAACCGAAGCCCGAACCCAAACCGGAACCGAAGCCCGAGCCCAAACCGGAACCGAAGCCTGTGCCAAAACCAAAACCCGCCCCCAAGCCGAAAAAACCGAAAGGGCCACGCAAATGGACCTTCCTCCGGATAAGTGTCTACGCATTCCATTGGATCATCATTCTGAACTTCATCGTTGAGATCGCCTATGCGGGATACATGGTCTTCAACATCCTTCGTCCGGAAGGGGGAGCGGGAGGGCCACTCTTTGAACGCGCGCTTGAGATCCCCCACGAACAGATGGTCACCCGAAGACTGTACGCCATGGAGTTCTGGATCGCCGCCGCAGGCCTCGCCATCTACCTTGCTTTGACGGAAATTGGGCCACGACTGAAACAGTTCCGCTCAGGAGGAAAGTGATTTCTCCCGGAGGAATCCCATCATAATCAAGGCCTGCCCTCCATAATAAGCCGGCCACGTAATGTAGTGGCTTCCCGGAACATGCGAGACAAACTGGTTATAGGCAATAAGCGTATCAGAGCCCATGTAGAGAAGAGCCCCGGCCGTAATCCACTTCCCCCGGTAGCCCGGAAGAATCGTTAACGCGACCATCGCGGCAATCGCAATCATGTAGACAACCAGGGGAGGGATCATCCCAGGCTCCAATTTGGGAAGAAGAATCCATCCGATAAGCGTCGCATACCCGAGAATGCCGAGAAGAAACCCGACCTTCCCCTTGGTCCACTCCACCCCACGACGAACATCCGGAAGAAGCATCCCGATATAACAGAGATGCCCAATCAAGAATCCACCCACGGCAACCAAAAACAGATTCTCCTGCTTAAAGTCGAGAATCACATCGCCCACGCTATGAAAAAAGAGTCCAAAGGCGAGAGCCCACCTCTGCTTAGATTTGGGTCCCAGGAACATATAAAGGGAGAGCAACCCCACCGGGAACCATTTGAGAACCGGACTTCCCGGAACGGGCTGAAAATAGATCGAGACCCAGAAGGCAACCGCAAAGAGAACCGAAAGGAGGAGAAGAGCCTTCCCGAGAGAACCACTCTGTTTTGAATTATCCATTCACCAAAAACCTTTGTAAGAGAAGCGCCACCGAAACACCGAGGTAATTCCCCAGCGCAAAACCGATCAACCCTCCGGTCACCCCGGAGACAACCACCTCTCGATTATGCAACCGATCCGCAATCACTCCGATAAAAGCAGGACTAAAGATCGCGGCCGAAGAGGTGATAATCCAGGTATCCCGGTCGACCTTCAATCCACTGCAGAGCAAAAGGTGCAGAAGAATCGTTCCGAACAACATGAAAGCGGTATAGGCCAGAATCCAGGGACTCCGGGTCAGAAGCGTTTCGAAGTTCGCCATCGTACCGATCCCGACGCAGAAGATAAGCAAGATCCACTGCCCGCTCTCATAGGTCCCCGGAAGGCTTCTAACCTTTCTCACAAAGGAAAGAAAGATCGCCAAAGAGGTGACAGAAAGAATCGTGGCGATTTCCCGGTACCCATCGGGAGCAATAAAGTAAGAGGCGGACCCGACCCCCGCGACGAGGACCCCGATAAGAACCCCAAAACTCTTTTGGCCGAGAGAAGGCCGCAACTTCAGAAGCCGGGTCGAATCGGTCTTTTCCCGCCTCCGGTCGACCGGAAAGGGGGGGAGAATTTTTCCGAAGACTTTTGGGCCCCACGAGATCAGAAAGAGAAAATAGAGCGAACAGAGAAGAACATCCGCCGCATTTACGAGGACAAACTGTTCCGGCTCCACCTGAAGCGCCGAACCGATCGCCGCCATATTGGGACTCCCCCCCGTAAAGGTCCCCACAAGCATTCCGGCAATTTTCCAATTGTCATCGATATGGTTCTGAAAGAGAAAGAACGCCACCACACTCACAATCGTCACCGCCGCTGCGGCCAATAGCGTTGAGAGGACCGTCGACTTCGCCAACCTCATCCAGCCGGCAATATCGACCGAGAGCAGAAGAAGCGGAAGGGCCAAAAGAACGGAAGCGTATGAGCCGTATATGGCCACATCTTTGTGCAACGGAATCCCAGGAAGATTGGCCAGAAGAATCCCGATCGCATAACAGAGCACGACCGGGCTAATGGTTTTGATCAAGTTCGACTTTGCGGCCGCCCATGTGGTCAGGACAGGCACCAGAAGAAGAATCGCAGAATGAAAGAGAATCGTTTCCATCAGACAAAAAGAAGAACGCCAATCACGAGAAGGAGAACATGCACCACCGTCCGGAAAACTTTTTCGGGCGTACGCGCATGAAGAAATTCACCCAAGAGAATTCCGCCGGCGAGCGCGGGAAGAAAAACAGAGGCTTGAAGAACGGACGAACTCTCAACCCTTCCCTGTACCAGGAAACTCCCGAGCATCACAAAATTGAGCATCAACCAGAGAACGGCAAGGGTCGCTCGAAACTGCCCCTTCTTCGGAAGCCGTCGGCTTGCATACAGAACGACCATAGGACCCGCCGTGGCGAAGAGCC
The DNA here is from genome assembly GCA_964424925.1 of uncultured Planctomycetales bacterium. Classification (GTDB taxonomy): domain Bacteria; phylum Planctomycetota; class MHYJ01; order MHYJ01; family JACPRB01; genus CAYRLD01. The sequence continues at coordinate 327 of CAYRLD010000324.1, read as the reverse complement.
CGTGAAAGAATCCTCCGCCGGCCAAAAAAGCTCCATTGACCCATTTGGAACGGATACCGGGATCGGAATTCAGAAAGGAACGGGAAAGCTCCTTGAGAGCGACAAAAATGACCAATCCCCCGAGGAACATTTTTAGAATCGACTCATCCCAATAAATTCCCCCGAGAATCCCAAGGGGAAATCCGACCACAACCCCCGGAAGAAGGCGTGTAAAAATGATCCGCCACTCGATCACATGCCGGCCCCGTACCGCAAGCCAGGTACTCTGCACGAGGGCATTGAGGACCAGGACAACGACCAGTTCGCCCAACGGAACAAATTGAGCCC
>CAYRLD010000323.1:0-3344 GCA_964424925.1 uncultured Planctomycetales bacterium | reverse complement strand
CGGGGAATGCTCCCTCCTATAATGCGGGGACGGGGCAACACATTGGAAATGCGGCAGACCGTCTAATTTTCCGGACGACCTCTACTGTGGGGGATACGCTTCAGACGGTGGAAGTTGAATATGCCCTTATTTCAGGCGCAAAAGCGCTCACTACCCCCAGTGGCATCCTTCCGGGGACAAATGTGCAACCGGGCGACCCTGGGAAGGGGCAAACGGTTGGGCAGGCGGGGGCACCGCGACCGCTCTTTACTCTGGTGCGTCGAGTTCGTGCCGCAGATAACAACGGCATTTATACTCTGGCGGCAAAGGATAAGGATAGTAATGTAATCTACGATTCCGAGCTTTGTCGCTTTGTGATCAGTTTTAATATTGAGTATCTCGCCAACGACCAGACTCTATCTCAGTTGGAGCCGAGCCCGTGTCCCAGCAGTCCTGCCTGGGGAGGGGCCGGAGGGGATGATCCTCTTGGGAATGGAGCGGGACCGAACGATACGGGAAGTACTCCCTACCGGGTTCCCTATATTCGGATAACGATTGTCATCGTGGATGACTCTGCGGAGAGGCAAGAGCGGGCGATTCACAAGACGATCAGTATCCCGATGGGGTAGGCCTGGAACCGGTCTTCAGGGGTTTTTCAAGAGAAGTCATGTCACGCCATATCTTTGTATCCGATACTCATGTTCATCCCGGGCTTCCGGGGGGAAGTCATTCTTTTCTCGACTTTCTCAAGGGGCCTTGTCGAAATGCGGATGTTGTCTGGCTACTCGGGGATATCTTTGATTATTGGACCGGTCCAAAGCATTTATCAGGTTCGGACTATCCCCAACTTCTTGATGCATTGCGAGAGTTAACGGCGTTTGGGGTTCGCGTAGAATTCATTCATGGTAATCGCGATTATCTTGTGGGGCGTCCTTTTGAAAAAATGACCGGGGTGAATGTTCTGGGGTCTTCTCATACGATTACCCTTGGGGGGCGACAGGTATATTTAGCTCATGGAGATTTCATCTATAACCGAAATCCAAAATATACCGCCTATCGGCATGTCATGAATTTTCCACTTCTGCGCCATGCCGTGAGTTCCATCCCGGTTTCTTTGAGTGGGTGGTTGGCTCGTCGATTCCAGACGGTTTCCCGGAAAACAACTCCCATTGTGAACTGGAGTGGGAAAGAGATTCTGGAAGAGGTGCGTCCCTTATTCCTTCGTGGAATCGATACCGTTATTTGCGGTCACATTCATCTTCCTCAACATCAAGTTGTCTCTCAACCTGGGGTTGAAAAAGAGGTGTACATTCTCGGTGACTGGGACGGGGGATCGACCCATTACCTGGAGTACGATGGCGAATTTCGGTTTCAGCCCTGGGTTTAGCTTTCGCAGGGATTTCCGATTCGATCTTCCTCGTACTCAAAGTGTTTTCCACACCGCCGACAGGAACAACGGTTTATCACATGCCCGGTCACTTCCCCTGGTGCGCGACGATAGGTGAGGAAGTCGAACGATTGACACCCCGGACAAAGAACCGTAACTCGGCGAGAAAGCTTTGCCTTCTGCATTTGCCACCCCCATGAAGAGATCTATACCCTAATTGCTATTGAGGTTAAGGAGTGATTCAAGCGAACCCTCCTGACATCGAAGTCCGGCCCAACGACCTCCCGATGTCTCCTCAAAAATCAATTCGGCAGATACAGAGAATTTCTGATCCCCTGATTGCCATGTGGCTCTGATTTCTTCCTTCCCATGTCTCTTAAGGAAAGGGGTAAAGGTTTCCGGTGGTGCTTCTAGTAGAAGTGCTTTAGAGGATGCCCTGACCGCCTTACAGAGTAGTTTATCGGATCCCGCGGCAAGGTCGACAGGTACCGTAAATCGGGCTCCTTCACTCGTAAATTCTTTTTCTAAGTTTTCTATAATGGTTTCGAATTGAATGGGGCTGAAAGGAGTTTGAATACGTGCACGTACAGAATATCTCGTTTCGATCTGCTGGTGTGTTCCGATGTGAATGACCGCTACGTGGGAAAAGTCAGTGCGAAGTCGTTCCGCAATCGAATCCGGCGCGGGATCGTTGCAGAGAAGGAGTGTGTCAAATAGAACCGTTTCCAATTTCTTCTGTACGTCCTCTATTGAGATTGCGATAGAGACTCGATGTCCCCGTGCAATGAGGAACGCTTTCGTGAGTGTGGTTAATGTGCATCCCGGATCATATATCAACGCATTCATTCGCTAGTGGTATCGACACAGAAACCCCTCGCCCTAAAAGGAAAAATATTAAAATTTATGAAAAAGTTGTCTTTGTCTCGTTTGGGATCTCTTCCACTATATGTAGTGCCTTCCTTTTTCCATTGGTACTAGTGGAAGGGTCTCTCTGTCCTCTGTAGGGCTTAGAATGTGTTTAGAGTGGGTTAGCCGGGGATTTCTGCTTGACTGTGATTGGGTGGGGGGGCTATATTTATTCCAACGCTGACAGCCAAAAAATGTCAGCGCTTCTTTTTAAAGCGGAAGTGGAGTGAAATAGAGGGAAGTGGAGGAAAATCCCTAATGTTCCTGGGTGAATTTACACATACGTTGGATGACAAGAATCGGATTACCGTTCCGGTCAAGTTTCGGACATTCCTGTCTGAAGGACAAGACCGGGAGGGATTTTTCATGATTGTCAGCCCGAACCCAGAAGAGCGCTCCCTTCGCATGTACACCATGAGTGCCTGGCGGCGAGTTTCCGAACAGCTTCGTAAGGATGCAGATGGTTCCGAAGATCCTGCCCGAACGCTCCGCTTCTTTGCTGCTCGGGGAGAGTTCTCTCCCATGGACAGCCAAAGCCGCCTGGTCATTCCGCAGAAGTTGCTCGACTTTGCCGGCCTCAGTAAAGAGGTCGTTCTCGTCGGTAACTTTGAGTGGATCGAAGTTTGGAACATTGAGGACTATCATGAAGAAGCGGAAAAGTTGAGTCAAGCACCTGTCGATAGAAAACGAGCCCTGTGGCCCGCAGAAAAGAAAAATTTGTAATAGTGGTTTTTGCCAAAATCTTTGGAGAGGTTTTGGCTCGGTGGTTGGAGAGAGAGACATGGAATGGGGAGATGAGGGAAGAGACTCCATGGATGTCGTGCGTGATTTCCTGACGAACCTGGGTGGGCGTACGCCTACTCGTGGGGAAGTTCAGAAGATCGGGTCGCATTTGGAAGAGTTAGAGTCCCGAGTACTACGACTGAGGAAGTTGGCACCTGCGTATCGTAAGTTGGATTTGAGTAAGGATGTTCGCGTTCTTCTTCGAATCCTTCGGTCGAAGTCCGGTGGACTTAGAAGCGCAGCTAGCTTTCTCTGATTCTGGTCCCGTTGTAAGCGGTTGGGTTATGTG
>CAYRLD010000322.1:0-3396 GCA_964424925.1 uncultured Planctomycetales bacterium | reverse complement strand
AAATTGTAGAACCGGGGGAGGCCAGTTCCGGAGCGATTATCCGGAATGCGAATGGCCCTTCACTTCGTGCTCAATGTGGGAGCCTCCGTGTAGAGCCTACCTATCTCGGAATTGCTCGGGATGAGGAGGATGATCTACGGGAATTGGTCCGGAAGGGTCTGGAACATGACGTCTTGATCATAACGGGCGGGGTTTCCGCCGGAGACTGGGACCTTGTCATTCCCTGTTTAGAGCAGGAGGGTGTGACGCACCAGTTCCATAAAGTTTCGATTAAACCGGGCAAACCTCTTTTCTTTGGCACACGAGGCGAGACCCGTATCTTCGGACTACCGGGAAACCCGGTATCCAGTTTTGTTACCTTTGAGGTCTTTCTTCGCCCTTTCCTCGGTTGGATGATGGGGGGGGACCTGCGGCGTTCGAGTCGCTTCTCATTCTTGAAGGGCGAGGTTTCCGCGAGAGGGAATCGGGAGCGGTATCTTCCCGCTCGGGAGGAGGGGTCGTTTGTGAATCCGATTCCTTGGAATGGTTCCGGGGATTTATTTGGCCTCTCGAAAGCGAACTGTTTTCTTATTGTTCCCGTTGGGGAAAGTTACAGGGAAGGGGAGAAGGTCGAGATCCTGTCTTTTCTATGAAGAAAACTCTCTTTCATCTGATGCCCTTCCTAAGCAGCCTACTATTGTGGGCCTCTTTCTTCCCCCTCGATATGGGGTTGTTTGCCTGGGTCGCTCTGGTTCCTCTGGTGGTCTATACCTGCCGTGAGAAAAAGGGGTGGCGACTGTTTCTAGTAACGTGGCTCGCCGGGTGGGTTTTTAACGCGCTCGCGTTTCAGTGGCTACGTCTTTCTGCTCCTATTGGTCCCTATGGTTTGGCGATCTACCTGGGAATTTATTTCGCAATTTTTTCTCTCTTGCTTCGCACTCTTTCGAAATGGATGCCTCTTGGTTTGGTGGCCCCTCTTATTTGGATCGCTCTAGAATATTTGAGTGCCCATCTCTTCTCCGGTCTTCCATGGTTCCTTCTTGCCTACACGCAGCACTCTCTTGATCCCTTCATCCAATGTGCAGACCTCCTCGGTCCCTGGTTGGTAAGCGGGATTATTCTTTATTTTAATGCCGTTGTTGCCCAAGGCGTGCTTCTTCGGTTGGAGCAAAAGGTGCTCATGCGCGATCGGGGATTTCGCACAGCGCTGGGGGTCCTTGCTTTTCTTGTTACGGCGTCAGGGTTATATGGAAAGGTCCGCCTTTCGGAATCGCTCGAGGAGGGCCCGAAAATTGGGGTCATTCAGCCCAATATTAAACAGGACTTGAAGTTGCTTTCTGAGGTTCCTTTTCAGGCGAGGGAGATCTACAGAAAACATCGTGAGATGACGACACGCTTAGTTGGAAAGAAACCGGACCTTGACATGGTCGTCTGGCCTGAATCGGTTATTTATCAGGGACTTGTTTATGATCTTTTCCAGAAATCCTATAGCGAGGATTGGAGTCGCCTCTACACCATGAAGGAGTTTTCGAACCTCCTGGACGTTCCGATTCTCTTTGGGTCCGAGGTGATCGAGCGGAAAGAAGCGAGCTTTGCAAATACGGAGTCGACCAATTCCGCTGTTTTGGTGGAACCCGGAAAAGGATTTACCTATCGATTTGATAAGGTCCATTTGGTCGTTTTTTCAGAAAATATTCCAGAACTCCCTTTTGTCGATTATTTCACGGAAAAATATACGGGGGCGAAACGGCTTCTCGATTTCAAATCGGGCGAGGGATATCCCCTTTTCAGCGTGGCGGGAACCCCGGCAGGAACCATGATTTGCTTTGAGACGGTTTTCCCTGAAATATCGCGTAAAATTGCAAGGAAAGGGGGGCGATTCATCGTCAATATATCGAACGAGGGTTGGTTCAAAGGTAGTTCAGAGTTGGACCAGATGCTCGTGATGGCTCGGTTTCGCGCGATCGAGAGTCGGGTTGGTATTGTTCGTGGGACGAACACGGGGATATCCGCTTTTGTGGATCCTCATGGGAAGGTCACGGACCTGATAGAAGGTAAAGAAGTAGAAGGGACCTTGGCTTCCCGGGTACAGATAAGTTCAACCGGGTCGCTTTACCGGAGTGTGGGTGACCTTCTTCCTTGGTTGTCTTGGTTGTTTGTTCTTTTCTCTCTTGTTTGGATGTTCTTCCGCAAGAGGTTGACAGGGAATTCTGCGACGTCTATATTGACGCGCTAATCTTTATTCCTAATTTCCCGGAGGGGATAAATGAGCACCCTTTCGAAAGTATTTGTCGTTCTTGTTTTTCTGGCATCGGTCTTCTTCCTGGGGATCACTGCGACGCTGTTTGCGCAGAAGGTAGACTGGAAGGATAAGTTCATCAAAGAGGTGAACTATCACTACCAGACGCAACAGGAAAAGAATGCCGAGATTGCTGTGATGAAAGTCGAGATCGACAACGTCTCTGCAAACCTGGACACATTCCGAGAGAAGCTTGCGCAGAAGGAAACGGAATTGGCCGGCCGGTCGGTTCGTCTCTCTGATGCCCAGCGTCAACTCGATGTGACGAACTCTCTTCTAACGAAGTACGAAGCCAATCTTCAGGTCTTTGTACGACAGTTGGAAGTCCAGCTCGCACAGTATCAGGATATGATGACCAAGGTGGAGCAGTACCGAAAGAAGATGCTCGTCCTTCAGAATCAGTCTTCCGTCGCGATGCAGGAATTACAGTACGCAAGGCAGGAAGCGGAGAGACTCTCTCGCGATCTTGCGGAACTCGAATCTAAACATGTTGAAGTGGCTCGCGAAAAGAAGCGACTTGAAGAGCAGATCGCTCATCTAGAACAATCTGGTGTCCGGACCACGATCGGACCCCGTAAAAAACTGGAAGGTCGCGTCCAGGCCGTCTCCAGTGAAATCGGACTCGTCGTTATTGATCTCGGAAAAGACGATGGGGTTATGGTTGGAGATGAGTTTACTGTATACCGGGGAAGCACCTTTGTTGCGAAGATCGTGATTGAGAAAACCGATCGAAAATGGGCCGCCGGTCGTATTGAAGCAAAAAGAAGCAATCCACAGGTAGCCGATAACGTTTCGAATCAGGTTCTGATGAGTGGTGTTAAGTTCTCTAGCGGGAACTAGACGGAGGCGAATGAATGTCTGACGAAGAATTCCTGGATGAAGACGAGTTCGCCTCTGAGACCGGCGAACATTATTCCTCGGGTGCGGAATTTATTCCCGAGGGGTCCTCTAAGCCGAAATCGGATATCTACACGGTTCTTTTGATCCTCGCGTTTCTCGCTTTTTTCACAGGAAGTATTGTTGCGGGAAATGAACTGTACGAAAACTATGACGTACAGTTTTGGGTCCTTGAGAAGAAGTAGTCCGTTCCTACCGGCTTAAAATCCTTTCCTATTGTG
>CAYRLD010000321.1:0-3420 GCA_964424925.1 uncultured Planctomycetales bacterium | reverse complement strand
CATCGGGCGCATCGATTTGAACTGTTCCCGGTTCTCTTTATAAAGGATGGCGACAAGAGTTTCGATCGGGGCACAGCCGGGTTGGTCACAGTAAATCTCTGTGACCAGAACCGGAATCTCTTCCGGGACCTTGAAATGTTTGCGAACCCACTCCTTGATCTGGCCTTGAATGGAGTAGTCTTTTTTTCCCTCACCAAAGAGGTCGAATTCAAAATCCATGGACCACAGTGTACGGAAAAGAAGCGAAGGGGAAAATAGTAGTCTTCAAAAAGTTCCCAGAGTAGGATGGTCGTCGTGATTACGATTCTCCTCCTACTTTTTGGATCTCTGCAGGAAGAATATTCCATTCCGCGTTCGGGGAAGGCTCCGTATGCGCAGATGGTTCCAAAGTTCGAGAAGGCGGCTAAAAAAGTGGACCTTGATCCCGCGGAGGCGCTCGAAACTCTCGAGGAGATTCTGTCCGACCGCCGCCTCAAAAAGCGGGAGTGCCGGATTCGGTGGGAAATTCAACCCGGGTATTGGAGTGAGTGGAAAGAGTTCTATCCGTACCAGTATCGTGCCCGCGCTTCCATAAATCTGGCTCAATCAGCGGAGGGAGAGAAAAAAAGAACCTTCCTTGAGGCCGCTAAGAAGGATCTGGAGGAGTCGATTCGTCGTGGGCTTCCCTCAAGCCAGAAATACCTAACAGAAGTAGGGAAGGCTCTTGCGGCCCTTCAAGTGAATGTTCGTCCCAAAGATCCCGAACCGGAATTCAGGCGGAAGTGGCAGCAACTTGTATCAAAGGATTCTTTTCGGAACGCGCGAGCATTTGTCGAAAAGGAAAGTTCCTTCCTGGACGAGGTCCGGCGCGAAAAATATCTTTCGGATACCGATCAGGCGTGTCGGGATTTCCTGACTCTGATTACCAACGAATTTCTTGGGAATCTGGAGCAGCTTACCGGGTTTGCAAGCTTGGAGAATATGTCGCGCAGTTTTTTCCTTCGTCAGTTTGCTCTTTCGGACCGAGGGCAGTTGAGCGTGGAGACTCCGATGTTCCAATGGTGTCTCTCTGTCCAGGATACGCTTGATGATGTGCGCAAGGAGAAGAAACCATTGAAGCCTCTTTTGGAGCATGCCCTTGCGGCTGTTTCTCTGCCGGAAGAGGGGCGTCTATCCGCTTTTCTCGGGATTGAAAAGCTCGCTTTTGACCTTCTGTACAACCATCTTGAATCGCGAGTGGAGGTCTCTCTCGAGGCTCTTTCGGCCCAACGCGCTACTTTGCGAGGCGAGATGGACGTCTTACGGAAAGTCTGGGACGACTTTCTAGTGCAGTTCCAGGAGGTTTCCAGTGGGAAAGAAGACTTTTTTATGGAGGTTCCGGAGCGGTCGTTTGTCGAACTCTGGAGCAGGCTTCCCGTGGATTCCGAAGAACTGAAAACGATTTCCAGCCGTCTTCAAACTACCTTGGAAGCGGAAGATCCTCAGGCGGCGATCGATGATCTCTTTCGTGATCTTCAAAAACTTCGGTCGAAGTTTTCTACTCTTTCGATCGAATCGCGTCGGTCGATTGTCACACTAGAAATTGTCACCTATTCCCTTGGCCGATTCTTGGCGGGGGATTCTATTTCGAGGGTGATCAAGGATTCTACTTCTCTGGGGCGAGATCTTCAGTCTCTGGAAGGGTCTTTCGAAGTTGCCGAATATGGACCTAAGGTTCAGGCCGTATTCCGAGGATTACGGTAACTCGCGGATTCGGATCGACCCGGGATCTTTCAGCTTTCCGGTGAGCAGAAACGTCTTTCCGTTTTCCAGTTTCTCGGCAGAGACGGTTGTCTCTTGAATTCCCAGTTCCGGGTGTGAGAGGGTCAGCTTTATATTTCCGATATCGAGATTCTCGATAACCAAGGGGGTGGAAAGTTTCTCCCCAAGAAGGCTGATCTCTGATTCGGTTCGCTTTCCGTCCCGGATAAACCAGGTTTCTCCTACCTGAAGCCCTCTTATTTCTGCATACGGCCACACATACAGTTTTAGATTAATCTTGCCCAGATAAGCGATGACCGGTAAAAAACGGACTCGATCGGTTTCTAGTGATTTCTGGAAATCTTCCCATTGAGTTTGTTGATCCGCAAGCAGAGCGGTTACGGAAAGGCACCAGGCCTGAATCGTTTTCGCCTCTTCCTTTTTCTGGAGCCAACGGGATTTATCCCAGAGGGTGGAGGGGATTAAGCTCTGTTGGGATCGGAACCATCCCTCCATATCATTGAGGGCCTCTTCGGGGGCTTCTTTTAGAATGGCCCGAAGTTCCTTTTCATTTTGAGGCGGTTTTCCCGAAAACTCTCGAAAGGCGTAGGTGGATTTAATCTGGGGAAAAGTATTTCGAAGCCACTCTTGGGCGATCTCTGTAGGGGTTGGGGTATTTGGAGGATTCTCCGTGATCCCTTTGGGTTTAATGTAGGCATCCAGATAGCCGAGATTCCAGGCGATAACCGTGAACCCTCCTAGGACCAGGACGATGATCGCGGCAAGAACGGTTGTTGGGACTCTCTTTCGGATTCGCTTCCTTTTCTGAGCTTCTACCTGTTCATCCCCGAGGAACCGCTCTAAATCGTCTGCAAACTCAGTAGCCGATTCGTAGCGCTCCTCTTTTTTCTTGGACATCGACTTGAAGATGATGTTTTCCAACTCTTGGGTGATCTGGGGGTTGACGGAGCGGATCGATTCAGGCTCTTCGGAACAGACTTTGAAGAGAAGGGCGGTCGGATTGTCCGCCTTGAAAGGGGCTTTCTTGGAAACCAGGGTGTAGAGGGTTGCCCCGAGAGAATAGACGTCGCTGCGCTCATCGATTTCTTTGAGACTTCCGGTCGCCTGTTCGGGTGACATATAGGCGGGGGTTCCCATAATCGAACCGGTGATCGAAAGGGATGTATTCGAATGCATTCCTTTCGCGAGACCAAAGTCGGTGACGAACGGTTCTCCTGCATCATTGACGAGGATATTGGCCGGCTTGATATCCCGGTGCACGGTATCATTTTCATGAGCGTAGGCGATCGCTTTGCATACCTTTATGAAGGTTTTTGCGATCTCTTTCACAGAGCACTCAATTTTCTGGAACGGTTTTCCCTCGATAAATTCCATGACCAGATAGTGAGTTCCCTCGGTCACGTTTACCTCGTAGACGCCGGCAATATTGGGATGTCGAAGCCGGGCCGTCATCTTTGCTTCCCGCCGGAATCGAATAATACTTTCCTGGTCTGTGAGGTTGAGGAATTTGATTGCCACCCAGCGACTCAATTTGATATCCCACGCCTTCCAAACCGATCCCATTCCTCCGGAACCGACCTCTTCCGAAAGTATATATTGGTGAAGTCTATATTGTGGATCCTCGATTCTTTCACGGAGTTCGTCGGGGATCATTTCTAATTCAGATACTTCCCGAACAGG
>CAYRLD010000320.1:0-3437 GCA_964424925.1 uncultured Planctomycetales bacterium | reverse complement strand
AGCCCGCCTCCGGATCATAATCCCAAAGGTCACGAAGACGAGAGGAATAGCCCGGATCGGTCAAGAGACATCCACCGGAAGGCTGGGGTATTTCCTTGATTCCAAATTCCTTCGCCATTTCATATTGCCGCTTTCGCCCCCGCCCGGCAATGTCGTGCAGACGAGAGCGGTCGACCAGCCCTTCTTCTTCAGCAAAAGTGGGGGGAAGATGTTTCGCGGAGAGAGGACGAAGAATCTTTCCCTTTAACCCCGTATCTTTGTCGATCTTCATCAACCGCTCGCGGGTTTGAGACATCGGTCTCTGATCAAGAACTTCCCCCGTAATCAGGAAAGCAGCGTCCATCTCCTCCATGATCTCTCGAGCCCAGTTGAGCATCATGACCCGACAATCGACGCAGGGGTTCATATTCTTTCCCCGGCCGTAGTTGGGATTTTTCACCATATCGATGTAATCCTGGCCGAGATGACACATTTTGACGTCCAAACCCAGAGGCCCCCACATTTTGACGATCGGCTCAACATCTTTCCCACAGGAGCCCGACGTGACCGGATCACACCCAAAATGGGTGATAAACCGGATCGCGGTAACCGGGATGCCTTGGTCCAGAATGACCTTTACCGCCAGGATGGAGTCGAGCCCTCCGCTCATGAGGGCAACCGCTTTTCGTTTCATTTCTTCCGCAATAATATTGATGAAATCTCCGTCATCTTATAGACGGCCTCCCGGAGAGTCAAATTCTGTTGACACTCTATCTGGGCCACCATTAGAGTGACCGGTCACTTAAAAACCACGCTGGAGGAAGGCATGCGCAACCTGAAAATGGGGATGACAATTATCCTGATGCTTACAATCTTTGTCTCCCCCTCCTGGGCCGATGTAATCGGTTCCCGTACTCGGAAAAGCTCACAGAATAATCAGAAACAGGTCACAGAACGTCTTCACCAGCTCGGAATTCATCCTTCCGAAGCAGACAAACAGGTGGAACAGCTCTCTGCGAAAGACCTCGCGTTCTTTGCTGGGAATCCACAGAGGGTGGTCCTTGCGGGAGCCCAGGATCAAGGAGCTGAATTTTTCTCCGGCTCAACCACGGTCATGTGGTATGAAATCGTAGGAGGAGCCACCTTCACGGTATTGGGCCTCATTATTATTTGGTACGCCGCCCTGGGGCGGGATTAAGAGGAGAATCGGGAATGAAGAAGGCTTCCGCAATTTTCGCCATCGCAGCCATATTGAACTTGGCGATCTTCTCCCACATCCCGGCACATGCCGATGTGATTCCATCCCGACCTTCTCAGAAGGGAACGGCAGAAAAGAGTAAGGTGGCCGCGGAATTGGCACAGCGCGGCATCGATCCTCGTACGGCCATTGCTCAGGTAAAGGCGATGTCCGCTCGCGATCTAGACTATTTCAGTGCCGACCCAAAACGAATTCAACTCGCAGCGGGACTGCTTCTGGAAGAATGGATCCTCGCAGGAGGCTTCTCTCTTTGGATCCTTTATATTCTCACCTTCATCGCTTTTGAAGATTAGTTGCCCCGAATGGTGAGAGCTCTTCCCCTCCTGACCCTCCTTCTCACCGCCTGCTCTGGAGGACTGGGAAAGCGCATCCACTTTATCCCCGAAGATGGAGCATACCGCACCCTTCCCAAATCCATTTTCCTTCCGGAGGGGCAAACAAGTTACGACTGTGGTCCAGAATCGGTCGGAGCGGTCCTTTCGTATTGGAAAAAGGCTTCCGACGTAGAAACTCTTTCTCGCCACCTGGTTGACCCAGCTTTGAAAAGCACCGCAACAACCAAAATTGCCCCCTTCATACGGAAACTTGGATTAACCGCCACGCTCCACCCAGGATCAATGCTCCGACTGAAGAAAGCGATTGAGGATGGGATTCCGCCGATCATCGCGGTGCGCATTTCAAAGGAGCTTTATCACTATTACGTCATTAGTGGCTACAACGATGATCTCCAAGTCGTTGTCTGCGAAGAAGTCGGAGGAGGAAAGACACTTCTGCCCTACGAAACCCTAAATGCGATCTGGGCGGCCACCGGATACCTTTTTCTTACGATTGAACCCCCGACCGCCGCATCCACTTTTGAAGAAGGCGTAGAGTATGAGACGGTTGGGAATTACGAACGAGCGATCGAGCATTACAAACATGCCCTACAACTCGATCCTGAGTTTTACGAAGCGCGCATTGGAATGGGGAATTGCCATATCGCCAAAGGAGAGCTGGTAGAGGCGCGCAGGGAGTACGAAGCCGTTCTTTCCCAGATTCCGGGAACCCCTAGCCTCTGGAACAACCTAGCACACGTATACGCGGAACTGGGCATTCGCCTTGATCAAGCGGAGGAACTTGTCGGGAAAGCTGTGGAACGATACCAGAAGTCGAGGAACGAGCTGATCTTGAGAGCTCAACGCACGAAAAATGAGGCGGACCGATTTCTCCTGCGTCAGGAATTAAATGACCGAACCCTGGAATTGATGTATGCCCGGGGAACGTTGGGGCAAGTTCGTTTCAAGAGAAAGTCGTGGACCCTTGCGATTGCGGCATGGACCGCCGCACTGGAAGTCGCCCCTCTCGATTATTTTGATTTTCGCGCGAAGCGAAACTATGAGATTGCACTCGCGTACAGGGAATTGGGACAAGCCTCCGATGCACGAAGACACCTGGGAAAGGCGATGGAAATTGTAAAGGAACCAGAACTTCGAAAGAAAATTGAGAAGGCGTTACAACAGTAAGAGAATAAGAAGATTATTTCTTCTTGTCGTCCCCTTCTTCATCCTTCTTCTTCTTGGCCTTCTTCGTAACCATCATGATGTTACGAACCTTCTGCAGACCAAACACGGAATCGCCCTCTTTGCGGCGCCCCTCTTCTTGAAGCTTGGCAAGACGCTCGGGACGGGTCAACACGTTGCGATGACCACCGAGCTTATTGGAAACCTTTAGGCTTGTATGAATACTCATGGAATTTCCTCCGTAGCAGGGAGGAAACCATAGCTGAAAAAAGATCCCAAATCAATCTTTATCGATGGTTTCGATACCGGCACGGGAGAAATAAGCCGTTCCCCGGTACTTAAATTGACGGAGCTTTCCGAGCATCTTTCGAGCATCCGAACTCTTCTCCTCCGCATATTTCCCGTACCGAAGGACGACATATTTTTTGTCCTTTCGGCTGACCAGTTGATAATAGGAGGCGGGCAGTCCATTTTGAGTCAGTGATTTTTTGATCCGTTCTGCATTCTGTTGGGCTTTTACCCGATCACGTGCCGTTTGACCCGACCATTCTAACAATTTGATCGTAAGCAGTTTCTCGGGAACAGGGGCCAGAATTGATCCCGAATCAGGAACAGGAGGGGCCGTTTCCTCTTCCATAACGATCTTGTCCTCCACGATCGGTCGCGTCGGAACCTCTGCCATCGCCCGAGAACGCCCAGAT
>CAYRLD010000319.1:0-3437 GCA_964424925.1 uncultured Planctomycetales bacterium | reverse complement strand
GCTCCTGACTTCCAAAAGGAACGTGGAAACGCGCCATCGGGCGAAGCTTCTTCATGACCGGACACGAAGAGAGCCCGAGCCTGAGTCCCATTAAAGACCGTACCGCGTTCTGCGCCGGCATCGACCCGTGCACTTCAACCTCGTTGATCTGGACGATCACTTTGACCGTTTCGTGCGAAATCCGATTTTCAAAAGAAGAGAGGATCGGTTGGATCGAAAGGGCCGCCGGGCAGGTCTTGCGTGATCCCGGAGGAAGGGTGCACCCTTCACACTTCCCCTCCTCAAGCGCAAGCCACTCGTCGGCCGGGCCGTTCTCGGTTTCGACCGAACTGTCTCCCTCTTCATCAACGTCAAAGCAGAGTTCGGTCCCGTCTTCATACCCAAAGGTGTAGGTAATCATCGCGCCTCAGTATGCGTGCGAATAAAGTCGACCACTCGCTCCTGCACCGGATCACACCGACGGATCATCAACACAATAATGGTGAAGTGGCCTCGAGCGGCGTTCATGTATTGAATATCGGTTCGTCCTTGTCGGCGCGCCTCTTTGCGAAAGACGTACATCCATGGCCGCAAGAGCCCAGGATCGAACAGTTCGGTGATCACCAAAAGAGGAACTTTGCTCCCTTTGAGATGGTTGATCGGATTCGCCTCCCGCCGAACCGCTCTGTTTTGACCGAAAGCATTTTGAAACATGTTTCGGGACGATTTCGGTTCTTTTCCCGGGTCGGGAACTTCGAGCACGCCACTGATCGGGATCGCCCCCCGGATCGTGCCCGCCGGAACCCCTTCGGCCTCGATCCAGGTAGAGTCGAGCGCCAAGAGAGCGGTCAGATGCCCTCCCGCAGAGTGCCCCATCACAAACATCTGTTGGGGATCCCCTCCGTATTTCGCAACGTTGCGGTAAAGCCAAGCAAAGGCCCGCGCACAATCTTTGATATGTTCGGGATGTTTCACAGCGGGACTTAAACGATAGCTGATCGCAGCAAAGGCGAAGCCGCGCTTCGCCATCTGCCGGCCGAGAAGAGAGTATTGCCACCGATCCCCCAATTGCCATCCCCCGCCATGGATAAACATCAAAACAGGCACGGGAGATTTCGAATCGGGCAGATAGAGATCGAGCCGGTGCTTCTGATCATCCCGGTCGGGGCCGTCATAATAGAGAAGATCCCGGACTTCTGACCCTTGGGCTACGCCGCACGAGAGAATCCATGCGACAAGAAGAAAGGATCCCGTCCGAATCACCTTCCTCCTCCGACATGTTTTTTCCAATGCTCATTAAGATCATTCTGGATGATAAGGAATGGAACGAAACTGAGTCCGAAGAGCGCCAGGATGATATAGAGCACGGAATTATCACTCGGAGACAAGCCTTCGGAAAGTTCCAGTTCGTAAAACGCGCGGCCGTACTGATAACACATCACGATATACCAGATCCCGCAGGTCACAATGATCAGGAGAAGATCGAGACCCGGTTTTAGTTTTTCAAACCCGTAGTGGCGATTAATATCCCCCGCTACCTGAAAAAAATGAATGATCGAGTAGATCCCACACGTAATCAGGCTCAAAAGAAAGACCACGATCACATTTCTCTCAACCCCAATCGGGTTGGTGTTGAGCGCGGGCGCCCCGGCTGCGCCACCGCCGCCGCCCTGAAGATCACTACTACAATGAACACATTTGACCGATCCGTCATGGATCTCTTCCGCGCAGAATGGGCATTTCATGAGATTAATCCTCCTCGGTTCGCCGTCGCTCGGGATAGGCAAAGCCTTCCGTGATCATCCCCCATTTATCCTATTTTTGACCAGAAAAAGTGATCCGAATCCCCATAGTAATACGGACAGGATGAATAACTAGAGGAGAAAAATGATGATGGGAATAGTAACCTATATATTGCTGGGAGGGGTTCTTGCCCTCCAAACCCCACCGATACCCCAGGAGGCGGAGGAAAAAAAAGCGCTTACCTGGGAAATGAACCAGAAAGGGGAATTCCTGGTGAAGTGGAAATACGAAGAGAACACCCGTCACCGGGATAAATACAAATATCTCAAACGATTTCTCGATAAGCGCGATATCCAGATGACCTGGACCCCTCCCGAAAAGGAAGGGAGTCGCCAAACGTATAACGTCAAAATCAAAAAAGCACGTTGGGTGTATGAGGACGTCAAGTTCCGGATCACCCTCGATTATGTTGCCGGAAAGAAGGTCAAAGAAACTTCTTCGGTAAAGAAGATCTTTGCCCCCTTGCATCCGGAATTGAGAAATATCGATATGGTTCGGGCGCGGCAAGAGCTCGCTCTAAAAGTAGCCGCCATGAAACAGCTTCTGGTGCAAAAGTACGCTTTAAGCATGAGATCAAACGGAACTCCGATGGTTCACACCACCGGAACCGCTGTCCGGCAGAGAGCCCGCGGCGTTGGATCGAACATTTTCGCGCCCCTCTTTGTAACCCCTTCGCTCGCGAACAAAACAATCGAACGGGGAAAAGAGTGGCTTCTCAACCGGCGGGAAGACCTTCCCTTCGGAACGATTCCGGGGGCGGTTACTCCGGTGCTGAAAGTCCGCTCCTGCTCCGGGAAAAACATCATCCTCGATACCGATGCCCGTGGAAGAGTCGGTACGAAACAATACATCTTGACGATGAAATTTCGGTATTCCAAGGAAGGGTACCTGAAGTTTGGCAGCGCGATTATTCGTAACGGGGATATGCGCAAAACGATGACTCTCTCGATGCAAAAGATATAACCCGAACGGGTGGTGGAAGGGATCGCTTACGCGGACCCTTCTGCCGCCTCGGCTTCAAAGTCCCCCAAGACCTCACCCTTTTCAAAAAAGCGAGGGTAGGTTTCCCGCCACACCGCCGCCAACTCTTCCAACGGAAAGTCGTCGTACACCCCACGGGTTCGAAGATATTCCATATGCTTTTTCCCGGCCGTGTCGAATTCCTGAAGAAGAGAGTCTTCCCTCCCATCAAACTCGAGAGATCGAACCCCAAACTTTTCACAGAGAGATTTGTTAAATGTGGGGGTCGCTTTGATCCACACGCCCCCGAGAAAGAGTTCGGTGTATCCGTGGTAGACAAAGAGATCGGTCTTCATCATCTCTCGAAGACGGGGCGTATTGAGATGATTGACGACATCAGCATATCCAAGCCGCGCGGGAATTCCCACTGCACGTGCCGCCGCCGCCAGAACGATCGCCTTGGAGACACAATATCCTGAACCCCGTTGGACAATCGCACTCGCCCGGTAATCCGCCCGGTCTAAACTAATCCCGTAAGGGGAATAGACAATCCCATCCCGCACGGCGTAGAAGAGACGAACCCCTTTCTCCAAATCAGTCGGAGCATCCCCGATCGATTCCCGCGCGAACGCTTGGATCCGGGGAGAATCACTGTCGAGAAAGTAGGTCGGTTCGAGAGTCGATTGTATCCACAT
>CAYRLD010000318.1:2296-3438 GCA_964424925.1 uncultured Planctomycetales bacterium | reverse complement strand
TAAATTTGTCCTCGAAGCGACCGAAGTGAGCCCCAACCAATCGGTCTTAATTGACAAATTCCTGGAAGATGCCCTTGAAGTAGATGTCGATGCAATTGCGGATGGAGAGACGGTCTTCATCGGCGGGGTCATGGAACACATCGAAATGGCCGGAGTCCATTCCGGCGATAGTTCGATGTCGATCCCCCCCTTCTCCCTTTCGGATACCCAATTGAGAACCATTCGAGAGGCCACGAGAGCTCTCGCGCAGGAACTCAACGTTCGGGGACTCATGAATATCCAATTTGCCGTCAAGGGATCGACCGTATATGTCCTTGAGGTAAACCCGCGCGCTTCCCGAACTTCCCCCTTTGTCTCTAAGGCGATTGGGATACCTCTAGCAAAGATCGCATCTCGTGTCATGGTAGGTCGAAAGATAAAAGAATTTGGGCTCCCGGGAGAAATCGAACCGAACCACTTCTCCATTAAAGAATCGGTCTTCCCATTCCGGAAGTTTGCCGGAGTCGATATCATCCGGGGACCGGAAATGAAATCGACCGGAGAAGTCATGGGGATCGATGTCGACTTTGGACGTGCCTATGCAAAAGCGGAACTGGCCGCAGGACACCGACTCCCTTCTTCGGGAAATGTCTTCATCAGCGTAAAAGACTCTGACAAGCGAGATGTGATCTACATCGCGAAACGTCTCGAGGACCTCGGATTCCATATCATAGCGACAAGCGGAACGGCAAGAGTTCTCCAACGAAATGGAATCTCCGCCCGTTCGATCTTCAAAATAAAAGAAGGTCGCCCTAACCCTATCGATCTCACGATCAATCGAGAAATTGATTTGATCATTAATACCCCTTCTGGAAAGGGGCCGAAGACAGACGAAGCGAATATCCGCTCTTTTGCAATCGCACATGATATCCATGTCATTACCACCATTGCGGGAGCACAAGCTGCGGTAAACGCGATCGAATCGATGAGAAAAAGAACTCTCGAAGTCCGAGCCATGCAAGATTATCATCCTTCATACCGAAATACGGCAGCAACGGAAGCCGGACATACACGACAACTATAAGGGGGATTCCTAATGCGCTATCTCTTGACCGGCGGTGCCGGATTCGTCGGTTCGCACCTTTCTGAACTTCTTCTTTCGG
>CAYRLD010000318.1:0-2286 GCA_964424925.1 uncultured Planctomycetales bacterium | reverse complement strand
GGGGAACTCAATGCGCAGTGCACTGATCACCGGCGGGGCCGGGTTCATCGGCTCGCACCTGGCCGAGCGCCTGCTGCGGGCCGGCTGGGACGTCCACGTCCTGGACGACCTGTCCACGGGCTCCATCCGAAACATTGAATCCCTCAAGGTAAGCCCAAACTTCAGCTATACCATCGATTCCATCTTTAACGAATCGCTCACGGCAGAACTGGTTGATGATGCCGATGTTATCTTTCATCTCGCAGCAGCAGTCGGGGTATTCCAGATCGTGGAAAGTCCGGTCCGTACCATTGAAACGAATATTGAGGGGACAAAAGTTCTTCTCACTCAGGCCACCAAAAAGAAAAAACCGATCCTGATTGCCTCCACAAGCGAGGTATATGGAAAAGCAACCGAACTCCCTTTTCGGGAAGACGGAGACCTTATTCTCGGTCCAAGTACAAAAGGACGTTGGTCATACGCCGCTTCCAAACTGATCGATGAGTTTCTGGCGCTCTCTTATGCGCGGGAAAAGAAACTTCCGACCATTGTCGTGAGGCTCTTTAACACAGTGGGTCCTCGACAAACCGGGCAGTACGGCATGGTAGTCCCTC
The DNA here is from genome assembly GCA_964424925.1 of uncultured Planctomycetales bacterium. Classification (GTDB taxonomy): domain Bacteria; phylum Planctomycetota; class MHYJ01; order MHYJ01; family JACPRB01; genus CAYRLD01. The sequence continues at coordinate 1,693 of CAYRLD010000318.1, read as the reverse complement.
GCTTCGTTAAACAGGCCCTAGATGGAGGCCCGATTACCGTTTATGGCGATGGCGAGCAATCTCGATGTTTTGGATATGTCGGGGATGTTGTTGGAGGACTCGTTGCACTCACCCGGGAACCCAAAGCCTACGGAAACGTCTTCAATATCGGGAATGACAAAGAAATTTCTATCACAGGACTGGCCGAAATGATCCGGGCAAAGGTAAATCCGGAGATCAAGATTGATTATATTCCCTACGACCAGGCGTATGAAGCAGGGTTTGAGGATATGCGCCGTCGAATCCCAGACCTGACCAAAATCAAGGAAACGATCGGATACGAGCCGAAAGTTCATACCGAGGAAATTATCGACCGAGTAATCGATTCCATCAAATCAGAAGGGTAAGTAGGACGTACATAACAATATGAAGACTCTCTTCCTTTTTCTACCTCTGCTTCTTTGCCTTGAAGACCTACCAGAGCTAAAGCAGGAAACTCTGGAATGGAAGGTCCCAGAGAAATCTGTACTTGAATACGATGTCTTCGAGGGAAAATCGAAAAAGCCTGCCGAAACAGACCTCTTCTTTTTCACAAGTGAATTCCATAACAAGCATTCCAATCGGATCGCCATGTACCGCTATGCCGACTTACCTTGGCACTTTCTCTTCCAACTTCCGAAAGAAGGAATCAAGAGGGGCTCCCGATGGGTGCATACCGCTCATTTCTTCCACGAATCGAGTTTCGCAGCAGGACTCTGGAGTTGGAGAGGCCCCACAACCATCCGCCCCCTTCAAGGTACCGCCCGGTACACCGTAAAGAAACTGAAGGATGGAATCGCGACGATAGAAGCGAGCGTCCTCTTTTACGAAATCAAACGTGACTCTGCCAACAACCAGATGAGATTAAAGGTCACAAAGAATAAGATCGGAACCCTTGCGACCGCCGCAGAATTCGACATCGCAAAAGGGATGGTTGTCCGAGGGGGATACAACCTGTACCTCATGAGAGGACAACAACGGGTCTACGAAAAGGAAGAATGGAAGGTTCGCGACAAGAAAATCAGAACGACCCAGCGCATTGAACTTTCAGAAATTGTCCCTCTTGACCCAAAAAAGATGGAGAAAGCGATCGAGGCCGGCAAGAAGCGGGCCATGACTTGGTTAAAGAGAAAACAGTCGAAAGGGGGGGATTTCGGTACCGATCGAACTTTGGAAACAAGCCAGGTAGAGTCAAACCTCACCGGCCTTGTTGTTGAAAGCCTGATCTCGGCTGGAATGGACCCTGAAGATCCTGTAATCAAGAAGGCTCTCGACTCCATAGAAGGAAATCCAGGGCCTGGGACCCCTCAAAGTTATCGAAACGCAATTGTGGCGATGATCCGACCCTGGATTACGAACTGGCAATCGATTGAGGATATTCGAAAAACTTTACCGGCAGACCTCCCCGCGAAAACAAAACAGGCGATCGCATCGGCTGCGCGTGCCCTCCTGAATCTTCAAGACTCTGATTCTGGAGCCTGGGCGCCGGGACAAAAACGGCGAACGAACAGTCCAAATTCGGTAACCAATTATCACGCAATCGAAGGCCTCTTCTACGCTTGGCTCGCGGGAGAAAAATTTCCTGACCAGATTCGGGATCCCCTCCTCGATTGGTACTCCAAAAAGGAAGTAGAAGAAGATCAGAACGTCAAACTGGAAAACTATTTTGCCGAAG
>CAYRLD010000317.1:0-3444 GCA_964424925.1 uncultured Planctomycetales bacterium | reverse complement strand
CTGTTTGATTTCAATTTCCGCTCGTAAAAGTTCAGCCTCATTTCGATCCTTGGTCAGGAGAGGCTTCCTCATCTGGCATTGATCGATACTGTACCGTACCCAGTACTTCTCTCCTCTTTTGTACAGTTTCACCCGGTCCATGATGCGCTCCTTTCTGCGCATCCTCCGGTTCAAAACAGGTTGCATTTAGCACAATTTTAGCACAGCCCTCCGGACATAAAAAAACGGAGGACGAGCTTTCGCGCATCCTCCGTCTCAACTATTTCCATCCCAAGCAGATACATCACTCGGGTCTACCTTTCGATGGTAGCGGGGGAGGGATTTGAACCCTCGACCTCCGGGTTATGAGCCCGACGAGCTACCAGGCTGCTCCACCCCGCGTTATGGTCGGAGATTATTGTTTACCCGACCCAAACCGTCAAGCTTTTTACTTGAGAGGACTTGACACCACACTCCCCTGCCCCGTTAATGGTCGCACTTATGTTACTCGAAGCGGCCGGAATCAGTTGTACCTACGACGGACCAGATGTTCTCAACGACCTCTCCCTCCGCATCGAGCCGGGTGAATTTGTTGCCGTAACCGGCCCGAACGGATCGGGGAAATCAACTCTCCTTCGAACCCTCAGCCGCGTCCTCAAACCAAAATTAGGACAAGCCCTTCTCGATGGAAAAAATCTATACGAATTGTCTCCCGGCGAAAGCGCACGTTCCATCGCCGTCGTCCCCCAACAAGCTTCAACGGATTTTGATTTCACCTGCGAAGAGATCGTTACGATGGGCCGTTCGCCCCACTTGAAACCATTTCGGGGGGAATCCAAAGAAGACCTCGATATCGTAAAGAGTTCGATGGAACGAACCGGAACATGGGAATTAAAGAATAGAACGATCGCGGATTTATCTGGTGGAGAACGCCAAAGGGTTATCCTCGCCCGTGCGTTCGCGCAATCCCCCCAAATCCTTATCCTCGATGAAGCGACCGCGCATCTCGATCTTCGCTATCAAGTAGAGATCCTCAAAATGATTCAAGAACTGAAAAAAGAGTCGAATACCTCGGTCCTTGGATCTTTCCACGACTTAAACCTCGCGCTCCCTTACGCCGATCGGATCGTTCTCCTGGAAAATGGCCGGATTGCCGCTACCGGAACCCCGGAAGAAGTTGTCGAAGAAACCTTATTACGAAAAGTGTTCGGGGAAGTCGTTCGTGTCTGCCCCCACCCGATCACCGGGAAGCCGATGGTGGTGGTCGAATCGTGAAAAGAATCTCATTTGTTTTGTTGATGACCTTGTTCGGGTGCAGTGAAACAATCACTCCCGTAGGATCAACCCGAACTCTTACCGATGGCCGCGGAAAAAAGATCACGTTCCCCTCCCCTCCTCGAAGAATCGTATCGCTAGTTCCTTCTATTACGGAACTACTCTTCGCCGTGGGTGCAGATCACCAGGTGGCGGGCGTTACCAGTCGGTGCAATTACCCGTCGGGGGCGAGACGGAAACCACGGATTGGGGATGTCATCGTCAATTTCGAAAAACTATTCGCACTCAATCCAGATCTCATCCTTACCGACGTATCGATGACCTTAGAGACGACTCGAATTTTGGAAGGCAAGGGGTTCGCTGTATTCTCTATTAGCCCAAAGAATTTTGATGAGATCTCCGATACTCTTCGATTAATCGGAACCATAACCGGGCACGTTGATGATGCCGCGAGAGTTGCAAACGCTCTCATCGATAAGGCGAACGGGATCAAAGTTGCGCCTCATGCTCCTACCGTTTACTACGAAGCGAGTTCGGACCCTATCTGGACGAGCGGGACCGATACGTATGCGGGGGACGTAATCCGCCGAGCGGGCGGAAAGAATATTTTCAAAGGGGGATGGGAACAGGTCGACTGGGAAGTGATTCTTGAACGTGACCCTGATATTATTCTCGTCGCGCATAGAAAGAAGGAACGACTCCCTCTTCGAGCCGGATGGGATGAGTTGAAAGCGGTCAAAGCGGGCCACATATTTTTCGTAAATGAAAATTGGTTCAACATCCCTTCCCCACGTTTACTAAAGGGGCTCGAAGAAGCCTCACGGATCTTCCATGAAACGAATCAATAAAGGGACCTCCATTTTCGTCCTCGCGATCGTTTCTGCTGGAGCGATCGGCGCCTCGATCTTTATCGGGCCCACCCCTTGGGAAGAAGTCACAACAACGATTATCCAAGACCTTCGACTTCCCCGCGCGATTCTCGCATTTCTGGTAGGCGCCTCTCTTGGAACCGCCGGAGTGGTTTTTCAGGGAATCTTTCGAAATCCTCTTGCGGATCCTTTTGTGGTTGGGGTGTCCGGTGGGGCTGGGCTTGGTGCCGTCGTCGCCATCGTTTTTGGGGTACAAATGACTCTTCTGGGGCTGGGAGCCTCCTCGCTCTTTGCCTTCGTCGGTGCGCTCGGGGCCGCTTTTTTGGCGTACCAAATCAGCAATATTAGAGGTCGGGTTCCTGTCGGATCCCTTCTCTTGTCTGGGTTCGCCATAGGGGCCTTTACCGGAGCGGTGGTATCCATCCTATTGATATTGAATAGCCGTAATTGGAATGAAGTGATCGCCTGGCTCATGGGGAATATGAATCACGCCGACCCTTGGAACCGGGTCTGGGTTGTTCTGCCTTTCTTTATCATCAGTTTTGGGATTGCTTTGTCCAAGGCCCGCCACCTCAACCTGCTTCTATTCGGGGAGGAAGAAGCGCAAACACTCGGGGTCGACTCGGAAGGGACAAAATTGGTCCTTCTTTTCGCAGGATCAATCGCTGCGGCGGCCGCGGTCGCAATGTGTGGGATAATCGGATTTGTTGGTTTGATCGTCCCTCATATCGTTCGAACCCTTGTCGGACCCGATCATCGAACCCTTCTTCCCACCACATTTCTAGCTGGAGGGTTCCTCCTCACGATCGCCGACATCGCCTCCCGTCTTTTCTCCCCCGATACCCCCTTGCCCATCGGCGCGGTAACCGCCCTGTGTGGAGCCCCTTTCTTCCTTTATCTACTGCGCCGAAAGTCGATTCGGTTCTAATCCCCCCTGTGGTACTATTTATTTGATGGAACACGGAACCCCTCTCACTGCAGGGCAGAACCCTCTTATCCAAGAGATGTGCAACGAAGCGTATCTGAAAATGATCCCGCTTTCGGTTACCGTTGAACTCACCCTTCAATGCAACCTGCGATGCGTACATTGCTACAACTTCGACCGGGACACCCCCCTTCCGGTTCCCAAAACTCAACTGAACTTCGATGATTGGGTTCGGGTTTTCGGCGAATTGAAAACGGCCGGAACCCTCTTCTTAAATTTTACTGGGGGCGAAGCGATGGCGCACCCCCGGTTCTGGGACCTTCTCGATGAAGCGGCGAAAAACCGTTTTGCCGTTACGGTCCTCACGAATGGATCGTACCTCGTCCCCAAAGTGGC
>CAYRLD010000316.1:0-3456 GCA_964424925.1 uncultured Planctomycetales bacterium | reverse complement strand
ACGGGTGTCCGAAGGTTATGGGGTAATGGCTCGATACCATGATGAAGAGGACGGGAAGGGTGAGGTAGTTGTTGTGTACCGATCTTTGGAGGGCGTCCTTTCCCGGTTCCGGATCGGGCTCTTTGCCCTCCATCATATCATCCACCATATCCCGTTGGTTGGGGATGATGACCCGGAAGACGTTTGCCGCCATGAGAGTCCCTAGAATTGCACCTACATGGATATAGGCTCCCCGGGGGGTGAACACTTGGCAGAGGAACCAAGCGACGCCGACCATGAGGAAGAGGCCGACAAGCGCGAGTCCCATCGGGTTGTCCTTCATGGAACGGCAGAGGGTGTCGTACACATACCAACCCAAGCCCATGGAAAGCAGCCCGATCAGGATTCCTCCCCAGACGGGGATATCCGCTACATAGGGATCGATGAGGTACATATTGGCGCCGTGGTAGTAAACAACGCCTAAGAGGAGAAAGCCGGAGATCCAGGTGAGATACGCCTCCCATTTGAACCAATGAAGCGTTTCGGGAAGCCGGTCGGGGGCTACGGCGTATTTGGTTACGTGGTAAAAGCCTCCTCCGTGGATGGCCCAGAGATCTCCTGCGACCCCTTTTGGCTTTTTGCCCTTTCGGTCGAGGTTCCCTTCCAACCAGTTAAAGTAGAAGGAGGTTCCGATCCACGCCACGCCTGTAATCACGTGGATCCACCGTATGGCCAGGTTTACCCATTCCATCCTTCGAGCCTATTCTCCCTTTTCTCTGATGAAGGGGGGCATTTTACGGATTTTGGGCAGCGGAACCAGAAGAATTATCGATTTTTAGTGGGTCTTCTTCCGTCAGAATAAGGGTCCAAGATCTGGGTAAGATGGAGTTTCTTGTTCTGCGCTTTCAATCTTTCGTCTTGCTCTGGGACGAATGCGATCTTTTTTCCATGATTTCCGAGGAAGGTCACTTCCGCGAGGGCTCCATCTCCCGAATCGAGTTCGGTGGGCAGATAGTGACCCATCCCATCCCCATTATCATCAAGGAGGGCATGCTCTCTCTGTCGCCATCCTTTCTTTGCATACCATTGTGTTTGTTCGATGACCATACTCTGGTATGCCTCAGCAAAGGAAAGCCTTCCATCCCCATTCGAATCGTATTTCATATTCGAGAACCCACGAATGGCGGCTTCGGCGACAGCGGCGGAATTGTTCTCGGTAAAACGAGTACTCGAAAGGATCACACGACCTTTTTTGCTCGCTCGCCAGATGAAGCCCTCCATCTGACAGGGAGAGAGAACAATGTGAATATTCTTTGTGTTCAATCGGTCGATTTGATCTGCAAATTCGGTACTAGAGAGGTCTTTCCCAATGCAATCGAACCAAGAGTCCGCATTTCGATAAATCCCATGTCCGATCATAAACAGGCTAACGTTATCCGCCGGGGTGACAATTGACTCGAGATGGTGGATGACCTTTCGGAAGTTCTCCAGATTCATCTGTCCATCGACCACAACCGGTTCATTGGGGAGGGGCCGTTTTGGGTCATCAAAGAGAAAGTAAATGCTCTCATCTGAATAGCCGTATTGCTCTTTCAGTACCTTGTAGATTTGAGAAGAACTATTTCCAAACCATTTCGCATGTTGGTTGGTCTTTGTGAATCCGCTACAGATGATGGCGTAATGCCTTTCTGTTTCGGGAGACTTTTTGTCCGAGGCGACAATGGCGGGTAGATCGGAAGATGTTGGGATCGAGGGGCTCGGGTTGAGGGAGACTTTGAGCAGCAGTAGCCCTAGGCTGAGCAGCCCGAGGATTCCGCCGAGAACAAACCAGCCCTCCCGGTTCGAAGATTGTGTGACAGGAACTTCCAGGATAGAAGTGTGTGCCATTTTTTTACCTCGTGATGGTTTGTCCTGAGTCATGCAGGATGAGTCTATCATAACTATCTGTTTCCGTTCCCCTTGATGTGCGGTTCATTAGGGGGGGGATTAAAATATTGGAAAGAATTTTTTTTTGCAGGAAAGAGGGGGTTTCCCGTTTTGGGTTTCTTCCTGTATTATAGGAATAAGAATCATGGCAGAGAAAAAGGGTTTTGGAACAACGATGGGGGGGGGATCGGGGAAGTTCCGGACTACCTGCTGGTCAATGGTTCTTCACGCTGCCGACCCGAATTCCCCAAAACATGCTGCTCATCTCGAAGAGTTGATCGAGCGTTACTGGAAGCCGGTCTATGTCACGATTCGACTCGGCTGGCATAAGACCAATGATGATGCAAAGGATCATACCCAGGCCTTCTTTGCCTACATTATCGAGCGGCAGGATCTTGCAAGAATTGATCCTGATCGAGGAAGTTTCCGCTCCTACCTACGTACCGCGCTCGAAAATTTTCTTCGTATGGAACGAAGGGCTCAAAAAGCAGAAAAAAGGGGGGGGAAGGTTCAAGTCTTCAGTTTCGATGTCGAAGAGGTGGATCTGAGCCGTTTTGCTCCTTCGGATAAGGAGAGCCCAGAAAAATATTTTGATCGCACCTGGGCCAAATGTGTTCTTTCCGATGGATTAAAGACGCTCGGGGAAGAACTTCGGGCGCAGGGAAAAGAGAATACATACGAAATATTCCATGCCTACTATGTCGCACCTGGGGAGCAGCAGACGCGTACGGCGTCCCAGGATGCGAATCAGAGTCTGCGACCCACCTGTGCGCAATTGGCCACCCAATTTGATATGACCGAAGCCAATCTGAAGAACCATCTTACGCTGGCACGAAACCGCTTACGTCAGGTCTTGCAAGCCGCGGTGGAGGATTATGTCGACAGTCCGGATGAGGTGGAGAACGAGATCCGCTTTCTCCTGCAATCGTGAGTGACGACGAAAATCTCTCTCCTCTGTGGGATGATCTCCTGAAAGATCACGAAGCGGAAACCCCTCTTGGGGAAGTCGCTCTTTTCCGCGGGTATGTCACGCCAGATCAATTAGAAGAGTGTCTTCAAGAGCAGGAACGATTGACGGCGTCGGGAGAGCCCCGGCCGATTGGTGAAATCCTATTTTCAAAGGGGCATCTCAACCTAAAGCAATTTGCTGAGATTCTTCGGGTAAAACGGATTCGGGTTCACTATTGCGAGCCTTGTCATGAAATCTATGATTCTTCCCACCATAACTCCCAGGTGACGATCCGTTGCCACCAGTGTGGCGATGATGCGGCATCGGTGGGGGACGGGGATCTCCCCGTATCCAAGGTGGATGTGGCGATCGTATCGGGGGAGGGAATCCCCTCAGGGGCTAAGGTCGGGAAGTATCAGATCCGGAAAAAGATTGGGGAAGGGGGGATGGGGGTTATTTATGAAGCGGAAGATCCCGATCTCGAACGTACGGTCGCATTAAAAGTCTTCAAAGGGCAAGTTTCCAACCGCAAAGGGGTGAGTCGACTTCATCGAGAAGCCGCTCTTGCGGCTCGCCTTCGTCATCCAAATATTATTGCGGTC
>CAYRLD010000315.1:0-3456 GCA_964424925.1 uncultured Planctomycetales bacterium | reverse complement strand
AGAGATTCAGCAAGCGGCCCGGGAAGCGCTTACCCCCCAATAAAAGAGCCGTTATCCACCTGATAACCAACATCTTACAGATCAGTCACATTTCGAAAATTATTCCCCTTTTTCCCCAATCGATTCACACATCTGCGCACAAAGACAGTTGGGTAAAGCTGACTTAATAAAGGAGGCCGATATGGTGGAAAAGATGAAATGCGGGAAAATCGTCGTCATGGCAACTCTATTGATCGTTGCCTCAGCACTCTTTTCAGAAGAAGCCTTCGCTGGAGAAGGAAATCTAAATAAAAAATCAAAAGTCTCAAAGAAGTCAGGAAATAAGAAACTGGGAGCCTCGATCCGAACAGATTCCATCGCCCGGCAGAATCCAAGGGATCTGCTCATGAAATCGAAAACGTATGCCACCGCAGCGATCCTTGGCATGAAAAAACATATCGGGCAGTTCGAATTCAAGCGCGAAGGGTTTGTTGATCGGAACGGCTTCAACTTTGCCCAAATCCGAATTGGAAAATTCCGTCTCTACGCCGAAAAGGGTCATTTCGAAATTGCCCTCCGCATGAGCAAAAAGGTGACCCCAGTTTCGAAAACCAAACTCTTCTTCGTCGGAGGATGGATCCTCAATACCCAGTATCGCCTGGGGATACAATTTGACGCGGAAGTCGCGGTGGGAACAAAGAAAGAGGATAGGAACAAGAAGGCAAAAAGCCTTGGATTCCGGGTAAGACTTGCGGCCGCCCTCTACAGCGATGTCACTGCGGCGGCCGATTTCGCTCTCGTCCGCGTCGGATTTCGTGCCAAAGTCAAAGTGATTAACTTTGCCGTAACCGGCAGAATATCGATGCCCCAGGACCCTGAATATTACACTCTTCCACGCAACATCATTTATTATTCAACACGGGACACAAATAAGGCGAAGCAACTCTCAAAGAAATATGGAGCCCTGATCAAGAAATATGGCCAGAAAGGAGAGTTCAAATTCCACTACTACCCGGTTGTCTTCACCGTCAAGGCGGTCGTCGACGCACGGAAGTGGAACTGGAAAAAGAGGAAATTCAGCTGGAAGGAAAAATACTCCATCGTCCTGTTCCGCTGGTACCCAAATAAAATGTCCAAGGAAGTGAGATCGTTCCTCACCTTCTAGAAATAAAAATCCCAATTCAAGACGGGTGTCCCACCCTTTGGGGCGCCCGTTTTTTTTGTCTTTTCTTACTCCCCCCCCTAATTCCCGCACAGAAAAGAATGATGAAAATCTACCCTGGCTTCGCAACCGCCTTTTGCTGCCTCTTTCTCTTAATGGGAGAGGCTGGCGCGCAAGACCCCAACAAATCAGGCTCGGCCTCAAACCAGACCGGAAACAGCCGACTGGGGGCGGGCCACAAGACATTCGCGAGCACGGCAAGAAATTCGATAAAAGTGCTGACAAAAGGATTCTCCCGAACCCACCTTCGTCTTTTCGGAAAAAGCTACAAACTGAACAAAGTCGAATGGATGGGGTCGTCCAAAATTCTTGGCGGAAAAAAAGATCGCTTCAACTACGCTCAAATCCGTATTGGAAACTTTCGGCTCTATTCCGAGGATGGCTATCGGGAAGTCGGACGCAACTTCGCCTACAAGCATGTGATTGTCGACCTGCAGAAAACGGTTCCGGTGGGTGCCTGGTGGCTGAACCTACAAGCACGTGCCGGGGTCGATTACGACATCGAATTCTCCGTCGGCACCGACTCGAAGAAAGGTCGACACGGAACTCTCGGCTTCCGGGTGAAGGCGGCAGGTGCCTACTTTGCCGATACGACCGCCGCGGCCGACTTCGGTCTCGTCCGTATGGGTATCCGGGCAGAATGCCACCTTCTCAAGAGCGGAATCCAGGGGACGGTTCTCCTCCCCCTCTCGGAGAAGGATGAATTCGACCGGGAACTCTCCCTCTTTCACGTCCCGGTCTCCTTCACGCTCAAAGCGGTTCTCGATCAGGCAAAGGTATCCTGGAGTTGGAAAGGCCCGAAACGGAAATGGAGCGAGTGGTTTGCGATCGTGCTCGCACGGTGGGTCCCGATCGACACACCGCTTCCGATTAAATCGTTCCTCACCTATTAATCGATCTCAGAAAAATGGTGGACCCGGGGAGAATCGAACTCCCGTCCCAAGGCGTCTCAGCAGGTGCTTCTACGCGCGTAGTTCGTGTTTTATCTCGCCTTTGGGGCTCCCAACGAACAGGATCCCTTCAGGCCTTCCTCCAGTGTAATTCTCATCTTCACGCCCTCGAGGAACAACGTGTAGACATATCCCGCGCTTTTACGTCGGTCCTGATCCCTCCCCCGAAGGGGATTGCAGGCTGAAATCAGGCGACGTAAGACTATGCAGCCTTAAGGTTTAACGTATCGTTAGTTGTTTGTTTTACCCGTTTTTTAACGAGGCCAACGAGTATCCTCGGCGCGCCACATCCGGCGTCCTCAACCCGGTCGAAACCATGTCGGGCCCAATTTTCCAAAGATCAAGAGCGCATCGTGCGCTGGCGTGCTTCGCGATCCCCTTCTTTCTTCTTCATCGAAGCACGTTTGTCATGGGCCGCTTTTCCGCGCCCCATGCCGAGCTCTATTTTCGCATATCCACACTTAAAGTACAGCATCAACGGAATAAGCGTCAGCCCCTTCTGTTGGGTCTTTCCGAGCAACTTTCCGATCTCCCGCTTCTTAAGAAGAAGTTTCCGGGGCCGTTTCGGCTCCTGCAACTCCGCCGGCGTATGCGAGTAGGCGGAAATATCCATATTGATCACCCAGACCTCGCCCCCCTTGATCCGGGCGTACGACTCGCCGATGCTCACTCTGCCGTTTCGGATCGACTTCACCTCCGGCCCGGTCAAGACGATCCCCGCCTCGATCTTCTCCACTATCTCATAGTTGAAGAAGGCCTTCTTGTTCTTCTGGACAATTTTGATTCCCGGTTCTTCTTTCTTCACTGGACGTTCTCGATTTCGAAGATACTATAACATGCGATGCACCAATGGCCACGAGGAACAGGATGGATTGAAGTCATTTGCGGCAGTATGTTCGCGGGCAAAACCCAAGAACTGATCCGCCGCGTCCGACTTGCGACCATCGCCCGACAGAAAGTACAGGTCTTCAAGCACTCGCTCGACAAGCGGTACTCGAAGGAGTATGTCGTCTCCCACGACAAAACGAAACTTCTCTCCGAACCGGTGAAGACCGCCGCCGAAATCCTCAAAAAGGTCCGGCCCGACACCGATGTGATCGGCATCGACGAAGCGCAGTTCTTCACCAACGATATTCTCGGCATCTGCCAGGACCTCGCCAACAGCGGCCGGCGTGTACTCGTCGCGGGTCTCGACCAAGACTACCGGGGCGTTCCCTTCGAACCGATGTCGAAATTGCTCGCCGTTGCCGAATATGTCACCAAGAATCTCGCCATCTGCGTCATCTGCGGAAACCCCGCCAACCG
>CAYRLD010000314.1:0-3466 GCA_964424925.1 uncultured Planctomycetales bacterium | reverse complement strand
CCTTCTGGTAGCGTTCGTCCGGATTCTTCGCAAGAGCGCGAAGGCAGATGCGGGAGAGTTCTTCGGGAACCCCCACCATCGGAGCGGGATCCTTCTCCCGAATCTCACCAAAAAGTGCCCCGATCGAATCCCCCTCAAAAGGAAGCCTCCCGGTAAGAATCTCATACATCACAACCCCCAGCGAAAAGAGATCGCTTCGGACATCCAGATCGTCCACGCGCCCTTCCACCTGTTCCGGAGACATATACGAGGGAGTCCCGATGATATTTAACGGCTCTTCCTCGGAATCGGATCGATCCCGTAGGAGACAAGAGAGGCTGAAGTCGAGAAGTTGAGGCCTCCCTTCCCGATCGACCAGAATATTTCGGGGCTTGAGATCACGATGAAGGATCCCCCGCTCGTGCGCATGATGAAGGGCACGAGACACCTGAACAAGAACCCGGCTGAGTACCCGCCACTTCCCAAAACGGGAGCGCCCCCATTGAGAGATGGGCTGACCCAAAACCCGCTCCATCGCGATGTAACAGATTTCTCCTTCCTGACCCGCATCATGAACGGAAACGATGTTGGGATGGTTGAGCCGGGCGGCATTGGTCGCTTCGTTCTGAAACTGCTCTACCCTCCGGTCAAAAGAGGCCGAATCAGGTCTCAGAACCTTAAGGGCGACTTTCCTTCCGAGCCGGCAATCCCGCGCCAAGAATACCACCCCGCAACTGCCCTCTCCAAGAAGCCCCTGAAGGGCGTATCGCCCGATTTTTCGATAAAGGGGAACACGTCGAAGCTGCTCCTGAATAAGAGTCGCGAAATCCCGTGCGGAGAGAAACCTCTTTTGAATGAGAATCTGCCCCAACATCCTCGAAGGTTGGTTACACTGGATCTGCAAAGACTCCTCCAACTGCGCCACCGTAATAAATTTGTGTCTCAGAGCGAGTTCGCCGATCTGATCCACACCCACCTCACGGGTAAGAAGTTCGACGGTCTGATCCTTCCCCGGAAGGTCACTTTCCCTGCCTTCTTCAGAAGAGGAAAAGGGGCCATTTCCACCAAGTCCCTCTATTCTATTTTCAATCATCGTCCATCACCTTTCGCTTGAGAAACAACCGGGAGCCATGAAGCGCGACGACGAAGGCAAGAAAATGACCTTCGCCGTCGGTCGACTCCATGATCTCCATCCATGGCCGGGGCGTGGCATGAATATTGAGATTCAATTTCCCGCTTCCATTGGGGCGCGACATACCCGGACAGGACCCAACCGCATCGGAATATGCGGACACCGAAAAAGATCCGACACAGATCTCACCCGGTCCGGGATGAAGCTCCCGCCAAAATTTCCACCTCAAATGCCCCCGCCGGGCAGGCGGGAGCGCTTGGGGGGGAGACAATTAGAGGCAATAAATCTGCCTCCTGCCTGGATGATGGATAAAATTTTTCCTGCGCCTCCACGAGCTGCTCCTGTTCATCCAAAACTCCTTTCACGTTCCTTTCGTCTGGTACCTTTAGGCCATCGGAATGGATCCGGTTAGGAAAAAAGAAAATTTGAATACGGGGGGTGTCCCCTCTGGAAAAGGATCTTTGTGATATAATTGCGCTAGACCATTTCCCATTGATCGGAGAACCATGGCGGATCGCGTACGAGGAACCCCGGGAAGAGAAACGAGCCTCGGAGGAAAGGGGCAGGCCTTCCCCAGCACAATGTGGGGCCTGGTTTCCCAAATTCGAGGCTCCAACAGTACCGAACAGCGCGAGGGGCTCGAAGAGTTAAGCCGTCGATATTGGAAACCGATCTATCGATACGTCCGAATCGCCTGGGCGAAGTCGAACGAAGACGCCAAAGATCTTACCCAAGCCTTTCTCGTCTGGCTTATCGAAGGGGAGCCTCTTCAGAAATATGAAGAGGAGAGAGGAAAACTTCGCACCTACCTGAAAGTTCTCCTCAAAGGATTCGTCCGGGACCGGCAGAAAGCGATGCAAAGATTAAAGCGGGGCGGCCACGTCAAGATCATCGACCTCGATTCGGACACACACGCGCTTAAGGAAGGGATCTCCGATCCGGGAGCCACAGATCCGGTCAAAGCCTTCGATCGATCGTGGGCCATTGAGGTGAGTCAACGCGCCATGAATACAGTTCGGGACAGACTGAAAGAACAGGGAAAGGAGATTCCGTTTCAGGTTTTTGAAGAGTACGACCTGGGGAAATCGAAGGAGAAACCCACTTATAAAAAGATAGCCGAGGAACTCGGCATCAAAGAAACCGACGTTCATAATCACCTCGGGATGGTACGGGAAGAAGTTCGTCGGGAGATCCGAAAGGAACTCTTCGATACGGTCGCCACCGAAAGTGAGATGGAGGAAGAATGGCGTGAGCTCTTCGGAGCATGATGCGTGGTTCGACCGTTTCGCCGACGGGATGAAAGAACACGAGGACGGCCGAACGTCGGTTCCCCTGGAGGGAACGGATCTGGGGAGATACCGACTCGAGACCCCTCTCGGAGAAGGTTCCTTTGCGATCGTCTTTCGAGCCCAGGACAAGGAACTCAATCGCACCGTTGCGGTCAAAGTGCTCAAGGAATTTGCCGCCATCGATTCGACGCTGCAGAAACGATTCTTCCGGGAAGCACAATTCGTAGCCCGTATTTCCCATCCGAATGTGGTTACAGTGCACGATATAGGAACGCATGAAAACACCTCTTACCTGGTCATGGAATTTGTAAACGGACCCGCTCTTTCCTCCGCATTGCAGAACAACACTCTCGATCTGAAAGAAAAGGTGGAGGTTATCGAAAAAGTGGCCCGGGGACTGGAGGCGGCTCATGAAGAAGGGATTGTCCATCGTGACCTGAAACCGGCCAATATCCTGATGACCCGGGAAGGAATCCCCAAGGTGGCTGACTTCGGACTCGCACATGTAAAGGGGCCTGAGACACGCCTCACCCGCAGCGGAGCGACCCTCGGCACTCCCGCCTACATGGCACCGGAACAGGTACGGGGAGAGACAAATGCGATTGGCCCGCAAACAGATGTCTACGCTCTCGGGGTTGTCCTCTACGAAATGATCACCGGTCGATACGCCTACATGGGAAAAACCCCGGTCGAACTATACGGCAAAATCATCAAGGAAGATCCTGAACCGCCACGGAAGATCAAAAGTGACATTGCTCCCGATCTCGAAACGATCTGCCTCAAAGCGATGGAAAAAAGCATCCACCGACGATATAGCTCGGCACGGGAATTTGCCGACGATCTCGTTCGGCACAAAAATGGGGAGCCGATCTTCGCCCGGCCCCCTTCCACGATGTACAAAATCCGTCGCGTCCTCTGGAGGCGAAAACTGATCACCCTTCCGATTCTCGCCGCCACCGTTGTCCTCATCGTTGCCCTGGCTGTTCTCCTTCCCAAACTGAAAAAGGCGTCCGAGGAGAATCGCCTCACAAAGCAGAAAGAAATTGCAGAGAAGATTGAAGATGAG
>CAYRLD010000313.1:0-3498 GCA_964424925.1 uncultured Planctomycetales bacterium | reverse complement strand
ACCGGTCGGAATATTTCGGACACATGAGATGGCTCCGAGAGTTTTGATTGCGAACTCCAACCTGGTTCCGAATTGGGCCAATTGGGATCATTTCCGCAAACTGGAAGCGGAAGGGTTGATGATGTATGGCCAAATGACCGCTGGTTCTTGGATCTATATTGCCAGTCAGGGAATCCTTCAGGGAACATACGAGACATTTCAGGCGGCCGCGCGAAAACATTGGAAGAGTGACTTAACGGGGCGGCTTGTTGTCTCCGGAGGAATGGGCGGCATGGGCGGAGCTCAGCCTTTAGCGGCGACAATGGCGGGGGGAGCGTATCTTGGGATCGATCCGGATGAGTCGCGAATTGATCGTCGGCTCGAGTCGGGGTATTGCGATCTGAAGTCGGCCTCTTTGGACGAAGCCCTAGCTCTTGTTCTTGAGGCAAAGAAAAAGAAGGCCGCTCTTTCGGTCGGATTGATCGGGAACTGTGCGGAAGTGCTTCCCGAACTAATTTCCCGCGGGATCGTTCCGGACATGCTAACGGATCAAACAAGTGCTCACGATGCCCTGCAAGGGTATGTTCCTGCCGGATTGTCTATGCCCGAAGCGATATCCCTGCGCAAGAGGGATCCGCAAACCTATATCTCCCGTTCGATGGAATCGATGGCAACCCACTGTCGAGCCATGTTGCAACTTCAGAAGATGGGTTCGATTACCTTTGATTATGGAAACAATCTTCGGGGGCAGGCAAAGGATGCAGGTGTCGAAAATGCCTTCGACTTCCCCGGATTCGTTCCCGCATATATTCGCCCTCTTTTCTGTGAAGGGCGAGGGCCTTTCCGATGGGTCGCTCTTTCGGGCGATCCGGAAGATATCTATAAGACGGACGAAGCCGTTTTGAAGCTCTTCCCGAATGATAAAATTCTCTCTCGATGGATTCCTCTTGCGCAGGAGAAGGTTCAGTTCCAGGGGCTTCCTTCCCGTATCTGTTGGCTCGGATATGGAGAGCGGGCAGAGTTTGGACTTCTCCTGAATAAGATGGTGAAGAGCGGAAAGCTCAAGGGGCCGATTGTAATTGGTCGCGACCATCTTGATTGCGGGTCGGTCGCTTCCCCCAACCGGGAAACGGAAGGGATGCGGGATGGAACCGATGCGGTCGGGGATTGGCCCCTTCTGAATGCGCTTCTGAATACCGCGAGTGGGGCAACCTGGGTCAGTTTCCACCATGGCGGGGGTGTGGGTATTGGAAATTCCCTGCATGCGGGAATGGTCGTCGTTGCGGACGGAACGGAATTGGCAAAAAAGAAATTAAAGCTGGTTCTCACGAATGACCCCGGAACGGGAGTCATGCGTCATGTCGATGCGGGGTATCCGGAAGCGGTTCGCTTTGCCAAAAAGGCGGGGGTTCGGAAACCGTAACCGGAGGGAGTGAACTTTCAAATCTCCTTTGTAGATTCTTTCTTTCTGGAAGGGGGAGAGTGCAAATGAGTAAAATATGGTTTCAAAGGCAGTTTAATTTCTGGAGAGAGTTGTGCGGTTCCGGTTTCGCAATTACAACGAGTTTTGGCCTTATTATCTTCGAAGTCATTCCCGTTCTTTAACCCGGGGGAGTCACTACCTTGGGATGGGGGTTACCTTTGCACTTGTCGGAATCGGGATTGCTTTGGAGTCCTGGATCCATCTCGCTGCCGCGGTTCCCGCCGGTTATCTCCTCGCTTTGAGTGGGCACCTTTTCATCGAGCATAATTTCCCGGTTACCTGTTTTCACCCATTCTGGTCTGTTCGGAGTGTTTTCCGGATGTTTTCGATGGCGATTTCAGGGAGACTTAGAACGGAAATGCTTCGCTGGAGGGTGCGGGTTAAGAGCGGTCGAAACGCGACGCCATTTCCCTGATCTGGGTCATCCCCGAGGTGGTTTGATCGGCTACTTTTCTTTTTTAGGCGGTTGGCTGGATCCCGTCTGATAGATGGTCACCCGGTCCCCCTTCAACTCCACTTTTTTCCCAAGGAATCGTTTGCGTAGTCCCCCTGTCCCCGGTCGCTCCGCTTCGAATACGATCTTCCAGGAAGGCGGTTTCTGTTTGAGGTAGTCGGGGCGAGGTAATCCATAGGCTGATTCTAAAAATGAGAGCATGTGTTCGTTGACAACAATGATCCCCTCATCCGGGGGTTCATTTCCAAAGGAATCTATTCTTCGTGAAGGATGGTACCCCTCCATAAAACGTAACATCTCTGCCGTCTTTCCGTCGGTCAGTACCGGTTTGTTCGGGTAATTTTTCAGGAAAAGGTGGGTCGACTCTGCAGAGAATCTCCATTGGTCTGAATCCCGATGGAGAATGGAGGCTAAGAAGATTCCGGTCAAGGTGATTCCGGCGACCCCGGAGAGTGACCAGAATCGTCCAGATTTAGGAAAGGTGCAGAGAGTTTCGGCCAGGATCCAGGCTGACAGGGGAGTCAGTATTCCAAATATACGTGGGTGCGGTTGAAGGGCAGGAACGTAAGGGGAGAGCGACGTTGGAAAGAAGATCGTCAAGGCCCACCATGAAATCCAGAGGCAGGCTGGAATTTGAACCTGTTTCCATTTTTTGCGAAAAACCATGTACAACAATCCGAGCCCCCCCCCGGTGTGGAGGAGTCCAAAAAATGCGGCCTTCGAGGAGAATGGAAAAATGAAAAAAGATGTTCCCGCCACAATCCTGTCCCCGAGTGCGACAGTTTGGGTTTTGCTGAAGGTAAGGGTCGACATGATTTCGGATTGCATGCCGCCGGAATAATGAATTCGGAGAAGAGGATCTCCTGCCAAGATCCAGAACAGGATACATTCAAGGGCGACCATAAATCCAAATCCGATCAAAACCCAGATGATTCGTGAAAACGGGCGGGGGAAAACGAAGGGCGTAATGACCAGAATCCCGAAGACCCAGAAAAAAGAGGTTTCTTTAAACAATTGAGCAGTACCGATGAGGATTCCGGTTCCCAGAAGCCCCCAGGTTCCAGGTTTTCCTTCTGAACGGCAGGTCCGAAGAAAAGCAAATAAAGCTGTCAGAAGAAAAACCGATTGAAGCATATCGGGGTGTGCTTCTGTCGCGTAGTAGATATTTTCCGGCATGCATGCGACCAGGAGGCCGCCTATGATCGCGGCCCGTTGACTTGAAACCACGCGAAGGAGGGTAAAGGTCAGAGCAATCAATGCAAGGGATCCTGCCAGGTTTCCCAGAATCATTGTGACCTGGTTAATCCCGAAAAGAGTAAAGGACAGGGCCATCGTTCCGATGAAGAACAGGCGTGTTGAGTGGATGGTTTCAAATCCGGAAAAGTCTCCCGTGCTCCAGGAGGCGGCAGCCCGGGAGTAGGCAATGTCGTCGGATCCCTGCAGTCCCGAAAAGAAAAGAATTCTCAGAAAGAGCCCTAGGGCAACCAATCCAGTGACGAGAAGGTAGTCTTTTTTCATGAAATAGGTTTCCGGTCGGGCAGTTTTGTTGCCTTTATGATCAACTCTCCGCCTCCGACATACC
>CAYRLD010000312.1:0-3503 GCA_964424925.1 uncultured Planctomycetales bacterium | reverse complement strand
CTGGCCCGGTTTGGAACTTTTCAAGGGGGATGTCTATTACCTCGATCGGATTCCGGTCTTTGTTGATACGACTACGATTGCTTTGATCGTGGTTATGACGTTGGCGGTCAGTTTTGTCTTTTCCATTTACCCGGCCCTTCGTGCGGCGAAGGCGGATCCCATTGATGCGATTCGGGAATAGGGGTTTTCATGTTTCTGGGCGTTGAGTCCATAAAGAAGGATTATCGAAGCGGAGAATCGATGCTTCAGATTCTCAAGGGAGTTTCCCTTGAGGTCGAGGAGGGGGAGATTCTATCGATAGTCGGTCCTTCTGGGTCCGGGAAGTCTACCCTCCTTCATATCATGGGGTTTCTCGACCGCCCGACATCGGGGGAAGTCGTCTTTCGGGGGAAGGCTCTCTCGAGTCTCACGGGGCCCGCACAGGTCGGGATTCGAAACTCTCGATTTGGATTTGTTTTCCAACACTATCACCTTCTTCCGGAATTGAATGCTTTTGAAAATACAATTCTTCCTCTCATGATTCGTCACGGGGTAGGAGCGTGGTTCGGGGCCCGGGGCCGTGCCCGAAAACGGACCCGGGAACTTCTGGAAAATCTCGGCCTTGGTGAACGGATGCACCATCTTCCCCAACAACTTTCGGGAGGGGAATGTCAGAGGGTTGCGATTGCTCGTGCTCTCATCGGAGATCCGGATGTGGTCTTTTGTGATGAACCGACCGGGAATCTTGATGCGGCGACCTCACGAGATATTCAAGACCTGATTATTCGCCTATCCCGGGAGACGGGAAAGACCTTTATCTTGGTGACCCACGACGATACGGTCGCCTCTCTTGCCCGGAGAAAACTGAGGCTTGTTGACGGGCAGATTATCCCCGAATAGCTTTCCTTTTGTTTCGCTTGACCCGACTTGTTCGAACGATATCATGAGTGGGCCTCTATTTTTTGAAGGCGAGAATGGCCTATATCCGCGTCAAAACGGGACCTCACAAGGGGAAGATTTTCGAGATTCAGGACGAGGTGATTACCCTCGGCCGGGATGAGAGTCAGACCATACAGATTCTCGATCAAGGGGTGTCCCGAAAGCATTCCGAGATTTTCCGTATCGGCGAACTCTGTTTCGTTCGCGATCTATCCTCGACCAACGGGACATTTGTCAATAACCAGAAGATCGATGAAGAAGTCCTCAAAGTTCGGGACGAACTTCTCATCGGTACGACGATCCTCATATTTGAAGACAAGGGTGCTTCTTCGGCTTCCCAAGCCGAGGGGGGGATTTTTGTGGAAGGGGATGAGGAGGATGTCGAAAATCTTGAATCTCGTACCCTTGAACTTGATCTGGCAACTGTAGTCGATGAAGGAAAAGAGGGTTCTCTCCAACGTTCAAAATATCTGCAGTTTTCTGGTGAATTAAGCCAGGTTCTTCAAGGAGAAAAAGATCTAGACGGGATCCTGAGCGAAGCGGTTGAGTTTATTTCAACCCATATTCGTGCCGGGGAAGGGACTCTCTTTTCTCGTGATGAATCTACCGACAAGATGGAACCGAAGGTTGTTTACGAAAAGGGTCCGTCAGGGGAGCGCGTTGTCAGTAGAACAATCTTTAAGCGGGTTCTCTCTTCTGGCCGCCCCCTCCTCACCTCTGACGCAACGGTAGATGATCGATTTGCTCTTTCGGAATCGATCGTCCTAAATAAAATTCGGTCTGTGATCTGTACCCCGCTTCTCTATCGAGGCAAAGTCGAAGGGGTTCTCTATTTTCACTCTGCCGAGGATGAAGATCCTTTCGAACAGGCGGATCTAGAGATCGCGGCTGAGGGAGGTCTTCAGCTATCGCTCTTTATGGCGGGGCATCGCGCGGTAGAGCAGAACCGGGCCGGTTTTGTTCGCACGGTGAAGGCTCTTGTGACCGCCATGGAAATTTTCGATACGCGAAACAAGGGGCATTCCGAAAGGGTTGCTGAATATTGTGCGGCCCTGGGTCGTCAGATGGAACTTTCGCCCGAGGATCTCTATCACGTGCGTCTTGCGGCCCTGTTGCATGATGTCGGGAAGTTGGCGGTACATCACTCGTTGATCGGGGTGAAGAAGGATCAGATTCGCGACCAGCATGTTTATGCTGGCGAGAAAATCATCAATCAGATCGAGGGGATGGAAAAAGTGGTTCCGATTGTCCGTCATCATCACGAGCGGGCGGATGGTTCGGGATTCCCTTATAAGATTAAAAATGAAGATACGCCTCTCTTGGCTCGGATTTTGATCGTGGCGAATGCCTTTGATGATGAGTGTCATCGAGGTGGTGTTGGCGGTGAAGGTCTGCAGGTGAAAGATGTTCTTAAGGACATGGCCGAGCGGGGTGGAAAAGAGTTTGATGATGATGTCATCAAGGCGCTTCTGATTTGCCACCGCAATGGAACTCTCTATCTTGGTGAGCAGGCCCAGGCAGAATGACCCTCCGGTACCTCGCTCCCTTCGACCTCCGAAAGCTTTCCTCCCAAGATACCGATGTTCTTGTGATTGGGAGTGGTCTCGCTGCCCTCCGTGCGGCTATTGAAGCCTCTCGTCAGAGAAAGGTCTTGATGGTGACGAAGGCCCGGAAGGAAGAGAGTAATTCCTACTACGCCCAGGGGGGGATTGCCGCAGCACTCACCGAACAAGATTCATTCGATTCCCACATGGAAGATACGATGCGGGTCAGTTGCGGGCTTGGGGATCCCGGTATGGTGGAGATTGTTGTCCGGGAGGGCGCTGACCGGGTTCGGGAGTTGATCAAGTGGCGCACCCCTTTTGACCGCAAGGGAAAAAAGTTCTCTCTCGCGATGGAAGGGGGGCATTCGCGCGCGCGGATTCTGCACAAAGGGGATCGGACAGGCGCGATGCTTTCGATGACGCTCTTGAAGCGGGCCGGTAAGGCAGAAAATGTTTCGATTCTTTCGGATACTTTTGTACTCGATCTCGTGACCCATCGTTCGGCTTGCGTGGGTGCGGTCCTCTGGTCCAAAGAGAAAGGGCTTCACTGGGTTCGGGCACGCACGACAATTCTCGCGACCGGCGGGGCGGGGCAGCTTTACCGGGAAACGACCAATCCTGCGGTTGCCACCGGAGATGGCATCGCCATGGCATGGCGGGCGGGCGCGGAACTGATGGATTTGGAGTTCTATCAGTTTCACCCGACGACACTCTATCTGGCGGGAGCGAGTCGTGCGCTTATTACCGAAGCGGTTCGTGGGGAAGGGGGCGTACTTCGAGACCGGAAGGGTCGTGCCTTCATGAAAGAATACCACCCGATGGGGGATCTCGCTCCGCGCGATGTCGTCTCCCGTGCGATCCTCGATCACATGCTTCGAACGAAAGATACGCAGGTCTATCTCGACGTCAGAAAGGTAAAGAGAGTCCGCCAAAGATTCCCTGGGTTGGCGGGTGTGGCGGACAACTACAAGCTGAAGCTGACGAAAGATCTGATTCCGGTTCGTCCGAGCGCTCACTACATGATCGGGGGGATTCGGATCG
>CAYRLD010000311.1:0-3511 GCA_964424925.1 uncultured Planctomycetales bacterium | reverse complement strand
AACTGGAGTACAAAAATCTTCCGAGCCCTTCGATCTTTATGGGGTTCGAAATGGTCGATCGACCGTGGGACCTCCTTGTCTGGACAACGACTCCGTGGACACTCCCTGCCAATGTTGCCGTTGCGGTTCACCCTGGAATTGAATACGCGGTCGTAAAGCGAGGAGACCGTCTCGCCGTGGTCGCCCCCCAGAGAATCGAAGAACTTCGAAAACGATTTGACCTTGGAGATACGGTAGAAACGATCTCTGGAAAAGATTTAGAAGGCTTGCACTATAAGCACCCTCTCTTCGGAAATGAATGCCCGATTGTACTGGCCGATTATGTAACGGTCACGGATGGGACAGGACTCGTACATACCGCTCCGGGACACGGTGCGGATGATTACCAAACGGGAATCAAATACAACCTTCCCATCCTCTCTCCTGTAAACGCCTCCGGGATCTACACAGAAGAGGCTAAGCAGTACGAGGGTCAGCAGGTTTTCAAAGCAAATCCAATCATCATCGAAGATCTACGGGAATCAGGCGTACTTCTGCACAACGAAACCTTTGACCACGATTACCCCTGCTGTTGGCGCTGCAAGCAAGCGGTCATCTTCCGTGCAACCGAACAGTGGTTCATCCTGATCGACCATAATGAAGCGAGAACCAAA
Organism: uncultured Planctomycetales bacterium; assembly: GCA_964424925.1. Classification (GTDB taxonomy): domain Bacteria; phylum Planctomycetota; class MHYJ01; order MHYJ01; family JACPRB01; genus CAYRLD01. The sequence goes on along the minus strand of CAYRLD010000311.1, from coordinate 2,858 downwards.
GCTCTCGACAAAGTCAAAGAGACGAAATGGTACCCGAAATGGGGAGAAACCCGTATCTCCTCCATGATCCAAGACCGTCCTGACTGGTGCATCTCTCGCCAAAGAAGTTGGGGCGTACCGATTCCTTCCTTCTACTGCGAAGATTGCGAGAAGGTCCTTCTTACCCAAGAAACCCTCGATGCCACAAAAGAACTCTTCAAAAAGGGAGGGGCGGACGCTTGGTTTACCACTCCTGTGGAAGAAATCCTCCCGAAAGAGATTACCTGTGAATGTGGAAGTCGAAATATTCGCAAAGAAGAAGATATCTTCGACGTCTGGTTCGAATCCGCCGCCAGTCACCGAGCGGTTTCCATGCGACATCCGGACCTAGCCTTCCCCGCAGACTTATACCTGGAAGGCACAGATCAACATCGCGGATGGTTCCAAGTTTCCCTACTGGCAAGCCTTCTCTCCAACGGCGAAGCCCCTTTTAAAGAGGTGGTCACGCACGGATTCTGTGTCGATGCCCGAACGGGAGACAAGTTATCCAAATCTGGATTCCTCATTCCGGTGGACGAAGTCGCGGAAAAGGTCGGCATGGAAATCCTCCGCCTCTGGATCTATTCGATTAATTTCTCTGAGGACCTCCCCATCTCGTGGGACATCCTGAAAATGAGACAGGATCCATACAGAAAAATCAGGAATACATTCCGCTACATGCTCGGCAGTTTATTCGACTTTGATCCCACGAAGGATGCCGTCCCCTACCGGGAACTGCGAGAACTCGACCGATGGATTTTAGGAGAGTTAGGGCAACTCGTAGAATCAACAACGCGGAACTTTGAAGAGTACAAATTTTACCACGCATACCAATCTACCTATGAATTCTGTGTCGTAACCTTGAGTTCCCTCTACTTTGATATCATCAAAGATCGGCTCTACACCTCGGGCAAAACTTCTCCCGAGAGACGGTCCTCGCAAACAACGATTTTTGAGATCCTCAAAACTCTTGTTCGACTCCTGGCTCCGGTCTTGGCCCACACGACCGATGAAATCTGGAAATATATCCCCGGGAAACGCGAAGAAGAAAGCGTCCATCTCGCTTCGTGGCCAGAAGTTCCCGAAGAGTGGAAAGATGAAGTACTGGCCGAGAAATATGACACCCTCCTTAAAGTAAGAGAAGAGGTGAATCGGGCGCTAGAAAAGCTCCGCTCGGAAGGAAAAATCGGAAAATCATTGGAAGGTCGGATCACCCTTCATACCACAGAGGAAAAAATTTCAAAGTACCTTCAGGCAATCGATCTTCGTGAATTTTTCATCGTTTCAGAAGCCTCCCTTTCCGAGGAACAGATCGGGAATGAGTCCGACCAAATCAAAGGACTCTTCCTTTTGGCTGAAAAATCGGGACATCCAAAGTGCAACCGGTGTTGGAATCTACGGGAAAACGTTGGTAAATCAGAAACCTTCCCCGATGTATGTCAGGACTGCGCACAAGTTCTCCAAGATAACGGAGAACCGGCCGAGAATCTTTCGTGACGGATGAACCTTTGAATCTAGCGATCCTTCTCTCTGGAGGAGGCAGAACCCTTCAGAATCTGATCGAAGAGATTGAGGAAGGGAACCTAAACGCCAAAATTCAAATCGTTCTTTCGAGCACGAAAAATGCAGGGGGTCTGGAGAGAGCCCGAAGGCATGACCTGCCGGTCAAAAGTGTGAGCCGAAAAGCTCACCCAACCGACAGCTCATTTAGCGAAAGCGTTACGAAGGCACTTTCAGAGTATCCTATCGATTATATCCTTCTGGCAGGATTCATGAATTTATACCTCTTCCCCAAGCAATACGAGCGGAGAGTAATCAATATCCATCCCGCACTCCTTCCCAAATTTGGAGGACGGGGATTCTTCGGGAACCGGGTTCATCAGGCCGTCCTTCGCGCGGGAGAAACAGAATCCGGTTGCACGGTCCACTACGCGAACCACCAATACGACCAAGGGCCCATTATTCTACAACGACGTGTTCCGGTCCTACCCGAAGATACGGTCGCCACGTTGGCACAACGTGTTTTTGAAGCGGAATGTCGTGCTTTCCCTGACGCAGTACGAAAACTAGCAACGAAACGAAACGTTAACTAACCGAAGAACCGGGGGCGGCTTCTTTTTCTGTCGTCAGAACTATCACCTCTTCGCCGGAGCGGGCCGCCAGAAGCATTCCCTGAGATTCCACACCCCGAAGTTTGGCCGGTTGGAGGTTGGCGACAACAACGACATTCTTCCCGACAAGATTCTCCGCGGAGTAATGAGACCGGATTCCCGCCACCAACTGACGGTCCGCATCCTCCCCGACATCTACTTTTATGACAAGGAGACGATCGGCATTCGGATGCTCGGCGACTTCCGTTACCTTTCCCACTTTCAGTTCTACCTTGGCAAAATCCCCAATGGTAATTCCGGTAGGCTCGCTCTTTTCATCTTCCATAATGATCCTCTCTAGTTGTATTTCGGAGAGGGACTTTCTCATGCCTTCCCTTCGGCATCAAGGAAAAGTCCCTCTTCCGGCACGGTCTGTGATACACTTGGATTGAAAAATGAGAGTCACCTTACAAGTCATCAGCGGAATCCTGGCGGTTGGGGTTTTGGCGGTCACCTTCGCCCAAGCCCTTGCGCAAAGTCTCTCCCTCCTACCCACAACCGAACCCCTTGTCCCCCAAATTCTCTTGGGGGTCGGCGTCTTCGCCCTTCTCGCCATGGCATATGGAATATTGGAGCCCAGACCGTCGCCCAAAGAGGAATCCCCCTCTGAACAAAAAGCTGAGGAGAAGTCACCCCCTGTCCCTTCTCCGGAAATCAGCCGATCGGAAACCCTTTCGGGAATATTTGATC
>CAYRLD010000310.1:0-3516 GCA_964424925.1 uncultured Planctomycetales bacterium | reverse complement strand
AAGGGGAACTCCGTTCCAGATAATTTCGGCTTTTTGGAGTCCCATCTTTTTTCGTGCATGATCGGCAACGGCTTGGCTGGCGCAGATGACTCGGTCAAACCCACTCCAGGTATGTCTTTCCACGGGAAAGTACCACGCCTTTCCTTCCTGTGTTCTGAGGGAGCAAAGGGTCCGGGGGGTCTTTCTCAATCCTTCGAGGATTCGACCGAGGACGTTTGCATGAAAGAGGAAGGTGTGAAGGATATTCGGCTGAAATTTCTGCAGGGTCCGAAGGGCCCGGGGAACCACAGAGGCATCCCATTTCCCCTTCATCTTGAGATTTACCACTTCTACATTTGGAGGGAGACGTTTCCCGATCGGACCCTCTCCGACGAGGGAGAGAACACACGTTTGAAAGTCGGGACTGAGATGGGAGACGAGCCTCTCCAGGAATCGTTCGGTTCCGCCGATTTCGAGGTCGGTTATCAGATAGGCGATACGAATCACGTCAGATAGTGGAGGAGCTGGGAAAGTTTCGATTTCATTTCATCCCGCTCGAGGATCAGGTCGAGGAATCCATGTTCCATCAGAAACTCTGAGGTCTGGAAACCTTTGGGAAGGTCCTGCTTGATCGCCTGCTTGATCACGCGGGGGCCCGCAAATCCGATGAGGGCCCGAGGCTCTGCAATCATGATATCTCCCAGAGCCGCAAAGCTTGCCATGACTCCTCCCATTGTTGGATTGGTGAGGATCGATACGAAGAGCCCTTTCTTCTCGTGAAAGCGGGCAATGGCAGCGGATGTTTTGGCCATTTGCATAAGAGAGAGGCATCCTTCAAACATCCGGGCGCCACCCCCGGAACCGGAGATGAAAATTACCGGAAGGTTTTCTTCGGTGGCATATTCAAATGCACGCGCAATTTTCTCCCCGACAACCGATCCCATCGAACCCATCATAAATCGAGAGTCGGTCATGCCGAGTACGACTTTCTTTTCTCCAATGGTGCCTGTTCCAATGATGCACGCATCGTTTTGCCCGGTCGCTTTCTGCGCCTTTGCGGTCTTTTCTTTATAGTTTGTCGGGCCTTCAAATTTAAGGGGATCTGTGGAGAGGAGTTCTGTCCACATTTCCTGGAAAGATCCTTCGTCCAGAAGGAGTCTGATTCTCTCATCTGGGGGGATATTGAAATGGAAGCGGCATTCCGGACAGACCTGATTGCTTTCATCGATCGCTTTTTTATAGACGGTCGCATCGCAGTTGGGGCACTTCACCCAAAGGCCTCCCGGAAGTTCCCGTTTTCTTCCGAGGAATTTCTTTATTCGTTCAAATGCCACGTGCGTTCTCCGCTTGAGATCTAAGCCCTGCAATCGTTCCGGGGACATCTTCGGACCGGAAGGTGGCGGTTCCTGCGACCATTACATTGGCTCCGGCTTCCGCCGCCTTCTCTATGGTATCTCGGTTGACGCCCCCGTCGACCTGAAGATCGACCGTTTTCGATCTCTTTCTCAATTGTGCCACCTTCGGCAGGACAGACTCAATGAACTTTTGCCCCCCAAATCCCGGCCATACCGTCATCGCGAGGACCAAATCGACTTCCTCAATGAAATCGATGACATTTTCAGGGGTGTCTGGGTTGATGGCAACCCCTACATTTTTTCCGAGAGCGCGTATCGATTCGATCGTTTTTCCGAGGCGGTCTCGGTCATAAAGATCCTCTTCTGCGGGAAGGAGAGCAAACCCTCGATCGTTCCAAGTTCGGGATGCTTCTAAAGCGACCGCTTCCGCATGGAACGTAATATTGTCCGCACCCGCTTCAATGAAATCCTTCGCGTACCTGTCTGGTTCCATGATCATCAGATGGCAGTCGAGGGGGAGTTGGGTGACTTTACGGATTCCCTCTATGACAACGGGGCCAATCGTGATGTTGGGAACAAACTTTCCATCCATCACATCCAGGTGGAGAAGGTCGGCACCTCCGTCCTCAACTTTTTTAATCTCCTCCCGAAGGGCGGTAAAATCTGCGGCGAGAAGGGAAGGTGCGATTTGAATCTTGTTCATCGTTTTGTCAGCGCTTCCAGACCGGGGAGAACTCCTCCTTCCAGGAATTCCAGGGAGGCTCCCCCTCCTGTGGAGACAAGCGTCATTTTCCCGGCGAGGCCGAATTCCGTGACGGCGGCGGCGCTATCCCCCCCTCCGACGACGGTGGTCGCTTCACATTCGGCTAGGGTTTCCGCAATCGATCTTGTTCCCGTTGCATACGGTTCCATCTCGAATACCCCCATCGGACCATTCCAGAGGATCGTTTGCGCGGATCGAATCTCGTGGGAAAAGATTCTGGCAGAATCGGGTCCGATGTCGAGGCTCATCCATCCATCCGGAATTTCCTTCACCAACTTCGTCTCCGCATCTTCGGAAAAACGGTCGGCAACGATATGGTCTACAGGAAGAATGACTCTGACTTTTGGGATCTTCAGGATATTTTTTGCGATTTCAATACTGCTTTCTTCTACCCGGGACGTTCCTACGCTTTTCCCCTGGGCGGCAAGGAAAGTAAGGGCCATCCCTCCGCCCACAATAATGGAGTCCAATTTGGGGAGGAGGTTTTCGAGGATTTGAATCTTGTCGGACACTTTTGCTCCTCCCAGGATCGCTACGAAAGGCCTTTCCGGAGCGAGGAGGATGTGGCCGAGATATTCAATCTCCTGTTCAATCAGGAACCCTGCAGCCGCGTGTTCGAAAAGACCGGGGACGGCAATTGTTGATGCATGTCTGCGGTGGGCGCTCCCGAACGCGTCGTTTACATAGATATCAGCATGCCCAGCCAGTTTTTTCGCAAAGGCTTCTTCGTTCGCTTCTTCTTCCGGGTGAAAGCGGAGGTTTTCCAGTAAGGCCACTCGTGTGTCCGGGACCGGGTCTAGGCAATCTTCTACGAATGCGACCGGCTCGCCGAGAATCCCCTCAAGCGCTGTGGCAACGGGGGCCAGACTGAGTTCGGCTATCTTTTTTCCCTTTGGGCGACCGAGATGGGACATCAGAATTACTTTTCCCCCATGATCGAGGATGTATTGGATGGTGGGAACGGCGGCGGTAATTCGGTTCCGGTCGGTAACGCGTCCTTTATCAATAGGAACATTGAAATCGACCCGTACGAGGACCTTTTTGTCCTTCAGATCGAGTTCTCGAACCGAGATTTCATCCATCACGGAACGGTGAGACATCGGTCGTTCTCCGTCAGGTTAGCGGTTGGTTAATTTCAGGATTACGTCAGCGCAGCGCTGGGCATAGGCGCCTTCGTTATCGTACCAGGAAACCACTTTTACAAAAGTATCACTCAAGACAAGTGTCGATTTCCCGTCGAAGAGAGAAGAGCAACTGGTCCCAATCACATCCCCCGAAACGATCGGATCCTCGGTATATTCAAGGATTCCTTTCAAATCGCCTTCAGCCGCCTTCTTCATCGCGTCATTGATGTCATCCCGGGTAACGCTCTTATCGAGTTCGGCGGTGAGATCCACTACCGATCCGTCAATAACGGGA
>CAYRLD010000309.1:0-3520 GCA_964424925.1 uncultured Planctomycetales bacterium | reverse complement strand
GGAGGTATTTAAGAAGGACCGGGATCGATTCACGTCGTTGGAATGCGGGGATGACCTCAATAACCGCTTTGGCGACGATAAAATCGTCTTTTTCAACGAGATGGTGCAGAAGAGGAAGGACGGTCAACTGTTTGAGTTGTCCGAGGGTCTGTACGAGAGCAACCCGGAGGATGGTTTTATTCCGGTTGCAGTGCGCCATGAGTGCGCCGGCGGCGAGCCCAGAGACGCCTCGTACCTCGGTGAAATTTCCGAGTGCCACAGCAGCTTCGATTCTGTGCGCATCGGGGGCGATGAAGAGGAGTTTTCCGAGCATCCGGGCCGTTTGGATATGGGGCGTATTGGCGAGCCGCTGAATGGCGATGACTCGATCTGCATCCGGAGTTGTTTTTAGAAAGTAGAGGGAGCGGAACTCTTCGACCACTTTTTTCGCCTCTTTATCGACTTTGGCTCCCCCTGCGAGCAGTGGGGCGCTCAAGATTGCTGCGATGATCATATTCATAATTCGTGCCCTCCTTACTCGTATAAACAGGTTTCGGGGGGGATTCATTAGCCCTTTTAGAAGAAATTTACTTTCCGTCCAGGTTGTCCCGGAGGTCTCTCAGGGCCTTTTGGAGGGCCATTCTGCGTTTGAGGGAAGAGCTGTCCGCATTTTCACCCGCCTTTTCGGATCCTCTTTTGAGGGTCATAATCGACTCTTCCCGCTCGAAAGAAGGAATCGTGTCGATTGCGGCAAGGGCGACCGGAAGGTCTGAATCGTTGATGAGCATGTGGAGGATCGGAAGGCTTGATAGATCGAGGAGGCTTCCGGAGGTCTTTACGAGAGCGACTCTCAGTTCGGTATTTTTGCGATTTGCGGGCGCTAGAAGAGCTCCAGTGACCAGGGAGGATATCCCCCGGATTTCGTGGAAATTGCCCAGAGCGATTGCGGCTTCCACTTTATGGCTTTCTGGAGCGTGGAAAAGAAGTCCTCCGAGGACTTCGGCGGTCTTGTCGTGGGGGACATTTGCGAGTTGCTGGATCGCAAGGAGGCGATCGACTTCTTCGGTATTTTCCCCGTAGTAGATTTCCTGGAAGGCTTCCGCAGCCTCTTTGCTCTCTTTATCAAGGGTGGTGTTGCTCAGAAACGGTGCTACCAAGATTGCTGTTAGGATCATATTCATGGGTCGTGCCCTCCTCACTCTTTAGAAAAGGAGAATGGAGGGAGTCATTACCCCAAAATTCTTTTTTTTCGATTTATCTCAGGGTGGTTCGTACCGCCATGGATCCCCACCACCGACTCCACTCTTTCGCGTTGATCAGAGTCTGCCCTGTGATAAAGCTAAGGGCGCTATTTAGAGATTTTGTTCTCTCTAGACCCTCTTCTTTTCCATTTTTTTCCGATTTTTTGAGAGCGTTGATCAGGATTTGTACCGAGCTTCGGTTTTTGAAGAGAGCGGTTGCGTTGATTGCCTCTTGAGATATAGATAAGTCTTTGCTGTTGAGGAGGTTATGAATTGTTCTGAGGGAGTAGGGGTCCCCAAGGGCTCCCAAGGTCTTAATCAGAGCGACCTGTACAGCGCTTTTATTGCGGTTTAGGGTGTTTTTAAGGGCATTCGATACGATTTTTGAAGCCCCTTTGACTCCTCTGAATTTCGCAAGGGCTTTAGCAGCTGCGATTTGGTGCTCTTCAGGCGCTTTGGTAAGGAGTTGCCCGAGGATTTTAGCCCTTCCAAGGCTCGGAACGGCGCTTAGACCGTGAATAGCTTCAATTTTTGCAGAATTTGTCGAACTTTTGGAGAGGTAGGTCACCTTGAAGAGGTGAATCGCTTCTTCGCTATTTCCCGCAGGGGAGGATAGGAAGATCTGCATCAGGGTCGGAATCATTATATTTAGCATCATAATTTTTATCTCCTTTATCTGTCTTGGAGATTGCCGGAGGGAGGAGATCCTGTCAGAGAAAAGCCCCCTTTTTGCTAAATTATTCGAACTTTTCCCCTTCGGGGCGGTTTGAGTGGGTAGATGAAGGATTCAAACTGTATAGATGTCTATGGGTATCTAAAGGGAGAAACCACTACAGAGGAGTCTGTTCATCTGCAAAATTGTCCCTCTTGTGCAGAGAATTTGGAAGAGACCAAAACGCTCCTGTCACAATTGGATTCTCTTGGAGAAGTGACCCCCTCTTCAGAGGTCTGGCGTCACCTACAGGAGAGCGTCTCTCCTCGTCCCAAAATGTGGGTTCCCCTTTCTGTTGCCGCCACGATCCTCATCGCCCTTTTTGTGGGACTGATCACCGCGAGATCAAAGTCTCAAAAAGTTGCCGCGACAAGAGCCGATTACAGTTCCTTATATATAGAGGAGATGTTTTCCCCTTCTGATCGAACCCTTCTCTCTCTACCGGGTGTGGGAACTCTTCTTGTGAAAGCGGGATCCGAGCTCCGGTTTACAGCCCCTCGAAAAGTCGTTCTGACTCGAGGGGAGGTCTTTGCCGAAATCGATCCCACGGGGAAAGGGTTTGAAATTCTTTCGGGTCAAACGCGCGCTGTCGTACAGGGAACCCGGTTTGGTGTAGAGGCCGGAAAAGCCATTTACGTTTTGGAAGGGAAAGTGGATGTCACCGGTCCGGAGGGATCTGTTCTTCTCGAATCCGGAGGGGTTGCGAACATGGCCCCCGTCTCTCTCTCTGGCGGGTTGAGCCAGATCGATCTGGATTGGATTCAATCCTCCCAACTTTCGGTTGTGTTGACCCGGGAAGGGAATGAATTGGTTTCTCGTGGAGAGATGACTTCCTGGAAAGTCACTCTTTCCAGCCCGGCTTCGGTGATCCTCGAAGGCCTTCAAAGCGTTCATCGACCCGATCACTTTCTTTTTCTTCAGGTTCATTCTGAAGGGAAAGCCCCCTACTTAGTTCCGGTCGACCTAGTCTCCATCCCAACACCCGATGGGGGGCCCCTCCATATTGGACCCGGCCGGGACGCATCACTTGTTTTTCAACTCGATTCTCGCAATTTCCGAATGGACGGGAAGCACCAGGTTTTCGCAATATATACGGGAAAGGGAACTGGGGGTGGACAAGCAACGTCCAACCCTATGAGAATTGAGGTGCAGCGGTGAATCATTCGGAAACAACCCCTCCCCTCGTGGATGTGGAAAAGCGGTTTCATCATCTTCGGAAAAATATCCGAACTCTTTTTCTGGGGGATGGACTCTCCCGATGGATTTTGGTTCTCGGGCTCTTTATTTCGATCTCCTTTACACTCGATTACCTTCTCAATCTTCCCGCCCCTGTCCGACTTATTCTTCTTTCTTCCGGACTGATTTTTTGCGGGCTTGTTGTTTGGCGGAGAATCCTGAGGCCTTTACAGGTTCCGATTACCGATGAAGATATTGCCCTCTTCGTGGAGCGGCAGAACCCGGGATTAGAGGATCGACTTATTTCTGCAATTCAGCTCTCTCGATCCGGTACGGATGGGAAGGATCACTCTCCTGAATTGGTCAAGGCTTTGGTGAAAGAGGCGGAGGAATATAGTCAAAAAATCGATTT
>CAYRLD010000308.1:0-3540 GCA_964424925.1 uncultured Planctomycetales bacterium | reverse complement strand
ATGCCGAAGCGGCCGCAGCAGCGGGTGCGGCTGGCGGAGCGACCCCTCCTCCGGAAGCAGCGGCACAAGCAGAAGGAAGTGGAAAAGGCGGAGAAGATGTCATTGACGCCGAATTCCGCACGAAGTAGATAACTCTTAGACCCCGGAACTCTCTTTTTGAGCTCCGGGGTCTTTTTTTGTCCGGTTGACAGCGGACGTTCGTGGGAGGATACTGGGCGGTTTCTTGCGTCTTGGAAAGAGCATATGATCGAGGCAAAAGAGCTGACAAAGGTATTCCCCGGCATCGTCGCCGTGGAGAATGTCTCCTTCCAAATAGGACAGGGAGAGATTGTCGGTTTCCTGGGACCCAACGGAGCCGGGAAGACGACCTCCATGAGAATCCTCTCCTGTTTTCTTCCCCCCACAAGCGGTTCGGCAATTGTGGCAGGGTTTGATTGCCTCTCCAAATCTCAGAAGGTTCGCGAAAGAATCGGGTATCTTCCCGAGAGAAACCCTCTCTACGAAGAAATGAGGGTGGATGAATACCTTCGCTTTCGAGCGACCCTAAAGGGGCTTTCTGGCAAGAGTCGGAAGGATCGAATGGGCGAGGCGATCGATCGTTGTGGGTTGTCCGATCGGAAGACGCAAATCATACAGACCCTTTCTCATGGATATCGTCAACGGGTTGGGTTGGCGGACGCAATTCTTCATAATCCCGAAGTTCTTATTCTTGATGAACCTACCCTGGGCCTCGATCCAAACCAGATCCGGGAAGTACGTGCGTTGATTCAGGATCTGGGGAAAGAGCGGACGGTCCTGCTTTCCACTCATATCCTGTCCGAGGTCGAAAAGATCTGCTCCCGTGTCCTTATTCTGAATCAGGGGAAATTGGTCGCGGAGGGGACGCCTGCACAGATCTCTGAAAAATTGATGAAAACCGGGCGGCTTCGACTTCAGGTACAGGGGGAAGGGAAGGGGATGAAAGAGGCGGTCGATCAACTCTCTTCGGTCTCTCATACGATCTGGACCCAGAAGGACCAACAGCAGACCTTCCTGGTTGACCCTAAGAATGAGGGAGCTGGGAAAGATCTGCTCTCGCTCTGCTCGGAGAAAGGGTGGGAAGTGATCGAGTTCGGTCCTGAGCGGCTTACTCTCGAAGATGTCTTCGTGGAAGTGACCCGCGGGGGGGCGAAGTAATATGTCTCGATTCGTTGCTCTGGTGCGCAGGGAATTGGGTGTCTACTTTTATTCTCCCATCGCATACGTAATTCTTACCGGTATGCTCTTTGTCACTGGGTTTATGTTCTTTTTTGGGAATGTGAAGCCTTCTAATGATATGCGCATTCCGTTTCAGTTTGACCAGACCCTTTATCTTCTCGTCTGGATTGTCATTTTTATCTGCCCCTGGGTTACCGCTCGTCTTCTTGCAGAAGAGAAGCATACGGGAACTCTCGAGACGCTCATGACCGCTCCGGTTTCCGAACTTCAGGTCGTTCTCGCGAAGTTTCTTTCTGCGATGGTTTTTATTGCTTACCTGCTTCTTCCGACGCTCGCCTATGTTGCCCTTATCTATTCTCATGCAGATATCGATCTTGGGGCGATCGTGACGGGATATTGTGGGGTTCTCTTAGCGGCGGGATGGATCGTTTCGATCGGGTTGTTTATTTCGTCGCTCTGCCGGAATCAGATGACCGCTGGGATCCTGACACTCTTGGCTTCTATGGGGCTTTTTCTGATTGCGATTATTCCCTCTTTGATGCCGGAAGAACTCTGGGTAAAAGAGTTTCTCGAGGCGGTCAATCTCGTGCGGTATACAGAAGACTTTTTACGAGGCGTGGTCGATTCACGGCAACTGGTGGTCGGCTTCTCTGTCATGCTCTTTTTCCTTTACCAGACCGTTGTTGCTCTCGGTTCCCGGAGATGGAGGTAGGTTGTGATGAGTGACGACACAAAGAAGTGGGGACGGAAAGGAAGGATGATGCAGTGGCTGCAGGTCGTCCTCTCGGGTTGCTTCCTCTTGGCGATTCTTCTCGGGGTGAATATTCTGGCTCGGGATCATTACGTGCGCAAGGACATGACGTCTGATCGTTCTTTTGCTCTCGATGATTTCACAAAGAAGATGCTCTCTTCCCTCGATCGAGATGTCACACTCTATCTCGTTCCTCCGGGGCCTCAGGAAGGGCAGGACCGAGCTCTCGGCCCGGTCTGGCAAAAGATTCATATTCTGTGCGGGGAGTTCCAGAAACGGTCTCCCCGGATTCGGGTGAAGCAGATTACAGAAGCGGATCCCGCTGCGATGGAAGAATTGAAGCAGCACTTTGAAGTTTTGGTCACCAATTCGATCTACTTCTTGGGAGATCAAGGGGGAGAACGGTATTCGATCAAGGCGTTGCAAGTAAAGCGTGGGAAATTCTATGACGGAAACCCCAATACGGGAGAGGTCATCAATTTCTGGGGTGAGCGATGGCTGGTAGCAGGAATTCGCTCGGTTACGATGGCCCAGAAACGGATTGTTTACTCTGTGATCGGTCATGGGGAGGCTTCCGCTGATCAGGGTCTACGCGTTTTGATGCGCTTTCTAGAAGAGAGGGAGGGGATTGAACTTCGCCCGATCGTTCTCCGCGATATTACCAAGATTCCCTCCGATGCAACTTGTGTTCTGATCCCTGGACCCCGACGCGCTTTCAGTGTTGCGGAGTTTGATGTCTTGGAGTCCTATTTGGGCCAAGGGGGAAGTCTTTTCTTGGCGCTTTACCCCTTATCGAAGCGGGGAGAAGAATGGGGGCCGCGTACGGGATTCAACGAATTCCTCAAGGGGTACGGAATCAAACAGGGTCTTGGTTTTGTCTGTGATGCGATTGAAAATTATCGAGGAGATGTCCGCTTTATTCCGGCAAGGCGATTCGGAGGTCATCCGATTAATACCGGTGTCCAAAATCTAAATACGACAATAACTCTGCCTTATGTAAGTGTGATTGAGAAGCGGCAGACCGTTCCCCCTTATTGTACCGTTACACCCCTTCTCTTTTCTGCGCCCACATCCTGGGAAGAACAGGGTCGAGTCGAGCAGGTTCGGCCCAGGCCCGATGGGGAGGAACGTCTTTCCCCCGATGATGGGATGCCGATCGGAATGGCGGTTTCGACCCGACTCGCAAAGCCGGGGCAAAATGGGAGAGAGGATGCTCGTATCGTACTCTGGGGTTCCGCGCAAGCATTGGGCGATGCGAATCTGGTCTCGATGGGCTACCCCAATGTGGAAAATCTGGAGTACATTCTGAATACGTTTCGGTGGCTCATGGGGGAAGAGAAGCAGATTTCGATCCCCCCGAAACGTCCGGGTCAGAGGCCTCTTGATCTAACACCGGATGTGTTGGATCGCATCAAGTGGATTACATTGCTTGGATTCCCGGCGCTCGGTTTCATTGTGGGAATCCTCGCCTGGTTTCTCCGGAGAAAATAATGAGCTGGAAGACGACTCTGTTTCTGGGTGTTACCGCTCTCTTGGTGGGAATAGCGGTTCTCCTCTGGAAAGATGATGGCCCTCCTCCAGATGCGGTTCGG
>CAYRLD010000307.1:0-3552 GCA_964424925.1 uncultured Planctomycetales bacterium | reverse complement strand
CTGGATTTCCATGATCCTTTTGAGTTGTCCGTAGTAGACGCTCATTGCTCCCTGCAGATCCTGGTTATTCATGAGGCGAAGAGCGAGTCGGAGGCTTCCCGCATATTCGGTCTCTTCGGGCGCACGCCCTCCGGGGGCGAGCAGTCCCTGCGTGAAGAGGTGCAGAAACATCCGGAAGACCTCTTCATTTTTATAGCTTTCGGGCAGGGCGGGATTTTTCAGGTATTCATTTTCGTAGTTCTGTTTCAGGAAGACATCGAGCTGGAGGGTGTAGCTCAGGGTGTTGAGAAACTGAACTGGGTTCTGCGGTTGACGAGCGCCCGGGCGAACTGTCCGTTTTCATATTCGAGGAAGAAGCGGGCGAGATCGGTCCCCGACTTTTTCAGGTTCGCGGGCGCTCTTCCATCGAGAAAGCGGGGGGTGATCTTGGTTTCCGTATCGGGGATAAGCATCTCTCCGGCACCCCGGTCGAAGAGCTTTATGGAGACTCCTCCCTCGAATGTGGCACGTGCTTTGGATTGGAGGCCTCCGAAGAAGGCGGTGATTCCCCAGAAATTTTCCTGCGTCCAGTCTTCCGTTGGATGGTCGTGACACTGGGCGCACTGGATCTGGTAGCCGAGGAAGACGCGGGTCATGCGGGAGGTGAGTTCAATCGGCGGCTCTTCGGGGGTGAGATGTTTGAGGATGTAGTTCGTGGCCGGTTTCTTTTTGTAGTCTCCCCGGTCGGCGATCAGTTGCGTGACGAATTGGTTGTACGGAAGGTCGTTCTGGAACGAGTCTTTGAGCCATCCGACAAAGGAGGGGAAATAGACTTTGATCGGGTCGGTTTCGGAGAAGCGGTATTGAAAGAGGATCCGGAGCCACTGGTCGGCCCAGAACTGGACGGTCGACTCCTCTTTTATGAGTTGCTCGATCTGCTTGGCTCTCTTGTCGCGGTCGCGGTTTGCCCGAAAGGCGCGGATTTCGTCCGGGGTGGGGAGGCGTCCGCCGAGATCGAGCGTGAGCCTGCGGAGGTATTCGTAATCGTCTGTCAGGCGGGCGGGCTTGATCTTCTCCGCTTTCCAATAGCTTTCGAAATATTGGTCGATCGGATTGAGGTTCTGGAGAGGTCTTTTCGCCTCTGCGAAAAAGGGCATAAGAATTAGAAAGATGCCCGCCAGTCTCATATGATCTCCTTCAGACGAGTCCTGCTTTTCTATGGAAAATCGTCGGGACTGTTCTGGAAATATTTTACAGGTTTGGCCTGCTAAAGAAAGTCTCAGGAGGAACGAATTGTGCCGGACATGTGGCAAATAGACTGGACCTTGGATGCCGGAATCGGTTTTTTGACGCTGACCTTGATGGAGATCGTGTTGGGGATGGACAACATCATCTTTATCTCGATCCTGGTCGGAAAACTTCCGAAAGAGAAACAGACCTTTGCCTGGAGAACGGGTCTTTTTCTCGCTTTAGCAACGAGGTTGGGGCTGCTCTTCGCACTCTCGTGGTTGATGCGTTTGAATGAAACTCTCTTTTCTATTGCCGGGCAAGACTTCTCGGGACGGAGTCTGATTCTTCTTGGGGGGGGGCTTTTCCTCATGGGGAAGGCGGTTCATGAGATTCATGAGAAGCTTGAGATAAAACCGGAAGAGAAGAAGGCTTCCGCCGGGGGAACGATGATGCTCATTCTCATTCAAATTGCGCTTCTCGATATCATCTTTTCTCTCGATTCGGTCATTACCGCGGTCGGTATGGTACAGAATCTACCGATCATGATGGCGGCGATGATCGTGGCGGTGGTTGTCATGCTGATCTTCGCGAAAAGGGTGGGGGATTTCGTTAATGAGCATCCGACGATGAAGATTCTGGCGTTGAGCTTTTTGATTCTGATTGGGATTCTGCTTGTGGCCGAAGGGTTTGGGAAACCAGTACCGAAGGGGTATATCTATTTCGCGATGGTCTTTTCCTTGGTTATCGAGTTTCTTAATATGCGATTCCGGAAGAAGCAGGCGGTGGTGAAGCCAGAGGTGTAGGCTTCCAATGACGGAGTTAGTCGTTTCTCCGCGTACGTTGTAGAGGGAGAAGTTCCAGCCGGTCTCCGAGACCGGCTACCCATCTGCGGAATGCCTTGCCGGCCGGAGGGCGAATGAGAAGTTTCCCGTCGGGAAGGACCAATTCTTCGGGCGAATCCGAAGCGACCATCGGGATGACGACCGCATCACGATCGAGCCTGAAGGTATCGGTCACCTCGTGGACCTTATCGATCTGTTCGGGAGTAAGCATCTGGTTCATTTCATTCTGCTCCTAGTTGTCGGCCGCCTGTTTCAGGATCGCCTTTAGTTCATCGTAGTGGCTCTGATCTGTCAGATTATAGTCTCCGACGTCGTAGATCTGAAGCAGATTACCGTTTCGATCGAGGATGAAAATATCCCACTGCAGGGCGTTCCAGAGGGTCCAGACATTTTCGGTATACGTATCCTGAAGAAAGGGAAGATCCCGTCCACTACAGATTGCAGAGGGATCGGAGTGAGCGCTCGCACTCGTATTGATGCCGATAATCTGGATCTGACCGGAATAGGAAGGGTCCACATCCAGGTCATCCTGTATTTCATCCAGTTTTCCAAACTGGCTCTGACAATATCCTCAGCCCGCTTTCGCAAAGTACCAGGCGGAAATTTTTCCGGTATAATCCGTAGGCGAGAGGAAATCATGATAAGTCGTGGAGTTGGTATTCACATCTCGCAGAGAAAAGCCCGGCGCACTGACCCATCCGACCGTGGAGGCGGAGATACTGATCGGTGGAGAATCCCCTCCGCAAGCGAAGAGAAGTAACAGAGGAAGAAAGATTGTTTTTTTCATTCCGGGGAATTCTATCCCCCGGAAAGGTCCAAAACAATGGAGAAGAGTCTATGAAGGAAGCCCCGCTTCGGTTGCGGCCCCCAACAGAGAAAGACCAGGGGGCTCTTCTGCGGATGGTGAAGGCGAGCCGGGCTCTTCATGAGCCGTGGGTCGCCCCTCCGGATACCCCGGCCAAATTCCGAAACTATCTGGCGGGAAGGCAGTTAGAGACGTATCGCGGTTTTCTCCTGACGAAAGGCGAAGAGATTGTCGGGGTTTTCAATGTGAATGAGATTGTCCGTGGGGGATTCCAGAGTGCCTATCTTGGGTATTACGGCTCGGCGGTGTGTTCGGGAAAGGGGTATATGATTGAAGGGATGCGCGGCCTTCTTCGGCACCTTTTCGGGAAAGAGAAACTGCACCGGCTAGAGGCGAATATTCAGCCGGGCAATACCGCGTCGATCCGGTTGGTCAAGAAGTGCGGCTTTCGTCTGGAAGGCTTTTCCCCACGCTATCTGAAGATCCGGGGTCGATGGCGCGATCACGAACGGTGGGCCGTAACCAAAGAAGATTGGGAAGGGTGATCGATACCCAAACCCTTGTCGAACCGGGGTGGGAGGCTTTAGAATCACCCCTTCTTCAAGCAGGATCAATATTCAGGAGAACTCCAATGGCGTTGTCGCGACTTACTCTCATCGGTATCTACCTTCTCGGAACTTTTGTGGCCGGGTGTGG
>CAYRLD010000306.1:0-3555 GCA_964424925.1 uncultured Planctomycetales bacterium | reverse complement strand
TCTTCCAGAGCAAGAACCCCATTATAGACTCCCAAGACTCCCGCAGAGGGGGAGAGATTCCGGAGGGTTTCCGTATCCATTTCAGCCGCCGCCGAAAGAAGGACAGGGTCGAGGAGAATTTGCACAAGATCCCCATTCTGCCCCACTTCCTCAAGAAGTGCCGCCGTCACCAGCAGCCCCTTGGAACAGAGAGCGCCAATCCGAACCGCAAGCCTTTCGGAGATCCCGAATTGACGCTTCAACTCTGACTTCGATAATTGGAGTCCTTCCATAGGCCCAAGAATGTAACAAGACCCCTTCTCCCGGAAAATCGTTTTTTAACGCCGTTGCATGCCCATATTCTCACGTCTATAATACCGGGCTTATTCAAGACAAGGAGATTCCGCATGAATTGGCTTTTTCCCACGATCCTGCTCGTACTCTGCCCCCTTCTAACAGAGGCGCAAGAGGAGAAGGAATCCCTCGAGACGAAGGTCAATAAGCTTCTGAAACAAGTCGAGGTCCTCCAGGAAAAAGTCTCCCATCTGGAAACCGAACGGAAATCGTTAAAAGAAGATGTAGAAGGGTATCGAAAACAGGTTATCGAAAGTGCTCGCCGGATCTTTGAACTTCGACAAGCTCTCAAAAATGGAAAAGGGGATCTACCCGAGGTCGAAGAAAAGAAGGCCCCAACACCACCCGAATCAGAACAACCAGAAAAAGCTGCGATCGGCCCGGACAAACCCATCCGCGCCAAAGTACAATTCGTAGACCGAACAGAGGGCTTCTTCCTATTGGACAAAGGAAAAGCCGAAGGGATTAAGCCGGGCTACCGGTTTGAGATCGTTCGCAATATCTACACCCCGGGAAAAGAAAATCCAGAAACGAAACATATCGGAATCGGTGAAGTAGAAAAACTTCTCGGAACAAAAGAAGACCATGCAAAGCTTGCTTTGATCGAAGGGGATATTCTGGCGATTCGGTACGACGATATCGCAATCGCATATCGAAAAGATAAAGAAGTCCCCCTTGAAAAGAAGGAAGAGGCGTGGAATGCCCCGCAGTTCAAAATCGTGGGCATGACCAATGACGTATATATGGTCAGCTATGGGGGAATGCATGGGGCGAAAACATCCCAGATTGTCTTCATCTACCGAGACAGAAAGCTGGTTGTAAAACTCCGGATTGATTCCGTAGAGAAAGATTACTGCATCGCACGCGTCATACAGGGAACAAAGAAAGGCTCTTTTGGCCCGGGAGACCTTATCGAAATTAATGAGAGGAAAACCCTTGTGGTCGGACGCTTGATCCACCTGGATGAAAAAACAGGAATCTGGATCGATGTGGGCTCCAATGATGGGGCAAAGCAAGGAATGAAAATTGCCGTCATGCGCCGAGGAAAAAAGGTGGGCGAACTTGTCCTGGAAAAAGTGGAGAGATTCTGGTCCACAGCCGTTCTCTCTGACAAAACTCGGATCTCGGACCTGAAAATGAATGACTACGTGGAAGAACTCCCGGGAAAGAAGAAGGACGCGCAGAATTAACCGAGATTACTTCTTCGGAAATTTCTTCTGAAGCCACTTCTCAACTTCCTTAGGGACAAAGGAAGAAACGTCCCCGCCCAGAGCAGAAGCTTCCTTGATGATCCGGGAACTGACAAAAGAGAACTCCTCGTGGGTCATAATAAAGACCGTCTCAATATCAGAAGCAAAGGTCCTATTGGTAAGGGCCATCTGATACTCATATTCGAAATCCGAAACCGTCCGAATCCCACGCATAATCACCGTCGCATTCTTCTTCTTCACAAAGTCGACAATGAGACTATCAAAACCCTCAACCTCAATATTGGGAATATCCTGGGTCACCTCCTGAATCATGGTAACCCTCTCGGACTTTTCAAATAAGGTTTCTTTCGCGGGACTATCGGCAACCGCAACAACCAGATGGGAAAAGACCTTTGCCCCCCGTCGAATCACATCCAGATGGCCATTTGTAATAGGATCAAAAGAACCGGGATAGATTGCCACCGTCATGGTCGTCCAATGCTCCGATAAGTAAACCCTTCCTGCCGCATCTCCTTCGGATCGTAGAAATTCCGCCCATCAAGAAGAGTAGGGTGCAGCATACTTTTCACGATCCGAGACCACTTCAGATTACGGAATTCTTCCCACTCCGTTAACAAAACAAGAGCATCCGAGCCCTTAGCCGCATCATAAGGAGAGCGCGCATAGCAGATCTTCTTACCCAAATAGGCCTGAGCGGCCTTGTGAGACTGAGGATCATAGGCAGAAATATCTGCCCCCATTTCAAGGAGACTCTCTACTACTGAGATCGCAACCGAGTCACGACAATCATCTGTATTCGGTTTGAAGGAAAGGCCAAAAACAGCAATTTTTTTTCCTTTGACGATCCAAAGTTCCTCCTGAATTTTCCGGAGGAACCACTTCTTCGCATCCTGATTAATCTTTCGGACCTCTGTAAGAAGTCGAAAATCATATCCCAGATCACGAGAAATGGCTTCAAAAGCGGATACATCCTTCGGAAAGCAAGACCCCCCATATCCGATCCCGGCACGAAGAAACTGGTGGCCAATCCGTTCATCCAGACCCATCCCTCGGACAACTTCCCCGACATCGGCCCCCGCTCTTTCGCATACGGCCGATAGAGCATTCGCATACGAGATCTTCATGGCAAGGAACGAATTAGAGGCATGCTTAATAAGTTCAGCACTTTTAATATCCGTGACCACAATCGGGGCTTTGAAATTATGATAGAGGTCTCGAAGAATCTTCTCGGCACGCCGAGTTTCTATCCCAAAAACGATTCGGTCCGGATTCAGGGTATCTTCAACAGCCGTTCCCTCGCGGAGAAATTCAGGATTCGAAGCAACATCAAAATCGACCCCGCCACGGGCATATCGAGTGATCACATTTTTCACTCTTTCTCCCGTAAGCACAGGAACCGTACTCTTGTCGACCACGAGTCGATAGTCTTTCAAATTCGTCGCAATATCTCGGGAGACCTGCTCAATATAACTTAAATCTGCGGTCCCATCTGAGCGTGGGGGAGTCGGAACACTGATAAAAATCACTTTTCCAAAACGGACCGCATCCCCATTGGACCCACCAAAAGAAAGCCGCTTTGCTTTTACGTTTCGAGTGACAATCTCTTTGAGACCCGGCTCATAAATGGGCATCTCTCCCCGTTTTAATTTCCGAATTTTCGCCGCATTACTATCTACACAGAGGACCTGATGCCCTCTCTCAGCAAAACAGACTCCTGTGATCAACCCGACATGCCCCGTACCAATAACCGATATCTTCATCTGCTCCAACTCTTTGGATTAATTCCAAAGCCCTTCTGTAAATTTCGGAACAACCGTAATGTAAAATTTCTGTTCATCCCGACCCTCATCATTCTCAAATACACCCTGTACGACAAAATCATGAAAGTCGCGCCCGACAACAAGTCGTTGCTCTGTAAAGGCTTCTGTATCGAAATCATATTGCATCGTCGCTCGACAGAACCATTTATCCCCGAGAGCATCGACTAAGTGGTAGAAAGACTAGAAAGGCA
>CAYRLD010000305.1:0-3579 GCA_964424925.1 uncultured Planctomycetales bacterium | reverse complement strand
TTTTTAATCTCATCATTTCCTCCTATACTATAAACGCCACAGGTCCAAATCCTCCCGTTATTTTCCCTTGACTTTCATGCCGCACTGCGTCATTCTTCACCGAAAAGTAGAGAAAAGAGGAAGAAACCGATGGTCCAAAACCGCCAGGAAACCTTGTGTGACATCTATTTTGCTGGATTAGAACAAAAAAAAGGTGCCGCCCGATTCCTGTATAAATCTTCCGGAAAATGGGAAGAAGTTACGGGAGAGGATTTTCATCTTCTCATTCGAAAAGCGGCCGGAGCGATGCTCGATTTTGGTGTCGAGCCTGGTGATCGCGTTGTCATCAGTTCTTACAATCGACTGGAATGGGCCGTCATTGATTACGCCACTCTTTTAATCGGTGCGGTCACTGTTCCCCTCTACTCCACACTTCCCGGGGATCAAGCGGACTTTATCATTCGCGACTGCGAGGCAAAATTACTCTTCGTTGAAAATGAAGAACAATTCGAAAAAATGGTCCCGTACTGCGAAACGCTGCATCGGGTATCGATATCCGGACAAAAAGGAGAGACCTGGACGGATTTCCTCAAAAAGGGAGACTCCTTCCCCGAAGAAAAACTTCAAGAGATGTCCGGAAAGGTCAAATCCGGTGATCTAGCAACTCTAATCTATACCTCTGGAACAACTGGGAACCCCAAAGGGGTGATGCTGACCCATGGAAACGTCACCTCCAATATCGTCATGGGACGAAATGTAACCCGTTTTGTAGAAGGAGATCTCGCCCTCTCTTTCCTTCCCCTCTCCCACATCTTCGAACGGGCTTTCGATTTTGGCCTTTTCTATGTTGGGGCGACAATCGCCTACGCCGAAGGAATCGATCAGGTCCCCGATAACCTCAGAGAACTACATCCCACTGTTATGGCGGCGGTTCCACGCTTCTATGAAAAAGTCCATATGAAGATTCAGGAATCGATCGCCACCATGCCGGAGCGGAAAAAGAATATATTCAACTGGGCATTGAAGATCGGTCGGGAAGAATCAATTTTACGAATGCAGGGGAAACCCCTCCCACTTGGATTGAAATGGAAATACTTCTGGGCGAAGAAACTGGTTTTACAAAAACTGCACGAACGGGTCGGAGGACGGCTCCGCCTCTTCATCTCCGGAGGGGCGCCTCTGAACCAGGATATTGCGGAATTCTTTTTCGCAGCCGGGTTTACCATTCTGGAAGGATACGGGCTAAGCGAAACCTCTCCGATCATCAGTATCAATCAGGAAGGGGAAGTAAAACTGGGGACCGTCGGAAAACCGGCACCGGGAGTGAAAGTAAAGATCGCTTCTGATGGCGAAATTCTCGCCCAAGGCCCCAATATCATGCAAGGCTACCTCAACCTTCCCGAAGAGAGCGCTGCGGTCCTTCAAAACGGTTGGTTTCATACCGGAGACATCGGTGAGTTTGATGAAGATGGGTTCTTACGAATCACCGATCGAAAAAAGGATTTGGCCAAAACGAGCGGGGGAAAATATATCGCTCCCCAACCGATCGAATTACGACTAAAAAAGAATCCGTGCGTCGCCAATGCGATTGTCGTTGCCGACCGCCGAAATTATCCAAGCAGCCTTATCGTTCCCAACTTTGAAGTGGTCAAATCAAAACTAGGGGTCGGGGGCTCTCCACGAGAAATGATTCAGGAGCCGCGCGTACGAACCCTTTTCCAAGAAATCGTAGACGAGGTGAATGCAGACCTTGCACAATACGAGAAGATTAAACGATTTGACTGCTTACCGGACGACTTTTCCATCGACTCCGGAGAACTGACTCCGACGATGAAGGTCAAGCGGCGCGTCGTAGAAAAGAATTACAGCGAAGTGATCGACGCCCTCTACGCCGGCTAACCGTACGGGGAACCATGCAACAGAAAACACTCTGCGACACCTTTTTCCATGGAAGCGAACAGGGGGCGCAAGATGATCGGTTTCGGAGAAAACGATCGGGAAAGTGGGAGTCGGTCTCCATCCAACAATTCAAAGAGATGGTCCGTCAGATTTCCGGAGCCCTTCGCACCCATGGAATCAACAAAGGAGACCGAGTCGCCCTCCTCTCCTATAACCGGATCGAATGGGCCGCAAGCGACTACGGGATCCTGACCGCCGGGGCAACAACCGTTCCCCTTTATTCCACGCTGCCCTCCGATCAGTGCGATTACATTCTTCGAGATTGTGCGGCCAAACTCATCATTGTTGAGGACGAAGAGCAATACAACAAAGTGGCTCACCTGCAGGAAACGATTACGATCATTTCCATCACGGGAACGGGAGGGGAAAAATGGGAAGAGTTCCTCGCGAAAGGCGCCGATTGCACCGAAGACATTCATCGCAAATATGCAGAGGAAGTCTCCGAAAATGATCTGGCTACCTTTGTCTATACATCAGGAACAACCGGAAAACCGAAAGGGGTTATGCTCACCCATCGAAATCTGGTGAGCAATATCCTCTCCACACAAGATGTTCTCGATATGGTCCAAGGGGACATCGCGCTCTCTTTTCTTCCCCTTTCGCATATCTTTGAACGAACCCTCGATTATGGACTCTTTTTCCAAGGGGCAACGATCGCCTATGCGGAACATATCGATAAGGTTGCTGAAAATGTATCCGAAGTCCGGCCGACAATTTTAGCCGCGGTCCCTCGATTCTATGAAAAGGTGTACGCCCGGATTCAGGAGTCGGTCACCGCGATGCCGAACCGCCGCAAGAAGATCTTTCAATGGGCTCTTCGTGTTGGAAAAGAAGAGTCGGAATATCGAATCCGGAATGAAAAAGCCCCTTTCTGGCTTCGACTGAAATTTCAGATCGCCTCTCGCCTCGTCTTTCGAAAAATTCATGCCCGCGTCGGAGGACGGATTAAGGTCTTCCTTTCAGGAGGAGCCCCCCTCTCCCGAAAAATTGCCGAGTTCTTCTTTTCAGCCGGTTTCGTTGTTCTAGAAGGGTACGGCTTGAGTGAAACCTCTCCCGTCTTGACGGTAAATTACCGTGGGGCCACCCGCCTCGGAACGGTAGGAAAACCGATCCCAGGGGTCAAAATTAAGATTGCCGAAGATGGAGAGATCCTCGCACGAGGCCCCAATATTATGCAGGGGTACTACAATATGCCGGAGGAGACGAAAGAAGTTTTAACCGAAGAGGGGTGGTTCCATACGGGAGACATTGGAGAGTTCGACTCCGACGGATTCCTCCGGATCACCGACCGAAAAAAAGATCTCGCCAAAACGAGCGGCGGAAAATATATCGCTCCCCAACCGATTGAAAACAATTTGAAGTTACATCCGGCAGTGATCAACGCCGTGGTTGTGGCGGACCAGCGGAAATTCCCATCCACCCTCCTTGTCCCCGATTTTGAATATCTTCGATCCCACCTAGAACTCTCCGAGACGGATGAAGCTCTTCTCTCCCACCCCGATGTGCTTCATCTTTACGAAGATGTTCTTTCTACCGTAAACCAATCACTCGCTCCTTTCGAACAACCGAAAAAGTTCCGACTCTTGCCCAAAGATTTTGAGCTTTCCGAAGGGGAAATTACACCGACCATGAAAATTCGAC
>CAYRLD010000304.1:0-3583 GCA_964424925.1 uncultured Planctomycetales bacterium | reverse complement strand
ATCTTCCGGATATCTCTCGTAATAGAGACGGTTCTTTTCCCGAACGATTTCATGAGTCGCCCGGTAGACCTCATCAATGGGGCGCGTCAGGGAGGGAAGCCCTCCTGTGATAAACGCTTCGTTCAATCCTTCCGGAGCGGCCGAAAGATAATGAACCGCGCAGAATCCGCCAAAACTCTGCCCCAAGATCGACCATTTTGTATCCGGGCCGAGCATTTTTTTGCGGATCGATTCTGCATCCTTGATAATCGAATCCGCACGAAAGAGTTGTAAGACATTCGCTCTTTCTTCGGAGGTTTTATATTTCGAAAGAAAAGGGAGGCCGATCTGAGTGCTGCATCCTGTGCCCCTTTGATCCAAGAGAAAGACCCGGTACTCTTCCAGGGCTCGTTTGATCCATCCGCTTTTTCCTAACGGTCTGGGAGAAGCGAATCCAGGTCCCCCTTGAAGGTAGACGAGAAAAGGAAGATCCTCCCCTTCCCTGCCTTCCGCAACCACTTCCCGTCCAAAGACCGAGATCGTTTCCCCGTCAGGACGATCATGATCGAGAGGGAGTTCAAATGTGTGACCGCGAAGAACCATTCCATCAAACGTCGTCACCGGGAGTCTCCTTGACATAAATCATCACCTGAATATACTGCTGATATATTACTAACCAAATCCGGGAGGTCAACTTCATGAACAAAGAAGATTGGGGAGGCGTATTCCCTGCCGTCACCACAAAGTTTAAAGAGAACGGGGATATCGACCTAGAGGCCTCGGCCAAACATATCGAAATCTTAGTAAAAGCGGGCGTACACGGCATGGTTGTCTGCGGCACAGTTGGTGAAGGAGGGTCGCTTACCTACTCCGAAAAAATTGATCTCGTCGGGAAAGCGGCTGAGGTATGCCGCGACCAAGTCCCTCTTTTGATCGGTGTAGCAGAAACGACAACCCGCCAGGCGATCCAACTATCCCAGGATGCCCAAAAAGCGGGGGCGGACGGGATTATGCTTCTTCCGGGAATGCAATATACCTCGGACCGAAAAGAGACACTTCACCACTTCCGGACGGTTGCCCGAGAAACGGATCTTCCGGTAATGATTTATAACAATCCACCTGCGTACAACGTCGACACCACCCCGGACATGTTTACCGCTTTAGCAGATCAGATGAATATTGTAGCGGTCAAAGAATCTTCGGGGGATATCCGTCGGACGACCGACATCATTCGGCGCACCGGGGATCGGTACCGGATGTTTGTAGGGATCGATGACCTTGCGGTCGAAGGGTTTGCGGCCGGTGCTGACGGATGGGTCGCCGGCCTCGTTTGCGCCTTTCCCAAAGAGACGCTTCTTCTCTACGACCTGCTTCAGGCGGACCGAATGGATGACGCCTGTTATGTGTATGAGTGGTTCCTTCCGCTTCTGCAACTGGATACTTCCGCAAAGCTGGTGCAAAATATCAAATTGGCCGAGACGATGGTCGGCCTTGGGAACGAAAATGTGCGCGCTCCCCGACTTCCTCTCTCAGGGGATGAACGGGAAGAGGTCACCGGGATCATTCAAAACGCCCTCGACTCTCGTTCCCAACTGGATCAACTCTTTTCTGAGGAAACGGTGTAATGATCGTCAAAGAAGAACCGAAAACATTGTCGGCCAAGGCGTACGACATCATTGAAGAGATGATCGCTACGGTGAAATTGCCGCCTGGAACCATCTTTTCCGAAGGAGAACTAGCCGCCAAAATCGGAATTGGAAGAACGCCGCTTCGAGAAGCTCTCCTCAGACTTTCTCGAGAATATTTGATCGAAATGATGCCTCGCCGAGGAGTCCGCGTTACCGATATTAATCTGACAGACCAACTTGCACTTCTTGAAGTACGCCGTGTGCTGGACCGGGTTATCGCGGAAAAAGCGGCGGAACGGGCAACCAAAGGAGAACGGAAGAGACTTCTGGAGATCTCTGAACGGATTATTGCGGCGGCCAAAAATGAAGATCTTGCGGAATATATGAAATTGGACTCGGAATTTGACCGCATCATTGCGGAGGCAAGCCGAAATCGATTTTGTTATCCCGCAGTCCTTCCCCTCCATGCCCTTTGCCGTAGGTTCTGGGCGTTCCACCATCTGAAAGGGGATTCGATTCGGGCCGCAAAGCTTCATTCAACCGCCATGAAAGCGATTGCTCGGGGGAATAGTACGGCTGCAGGTAAGGCCTCGGACAAGTTAATTGATTATCTGGAAGAGTTTACACGATCTTCCATGGACCTTTATTCACAGAGAACCTAATGACAAAACATATATTCCCCTGTATCGATGCTCATACCTGTGGAAACCCGATCCGGGTCTTCCTCGATGGAGCTCCCCCTCTTGAAGGGGAAACGATGATGGAGAGACGAAATCATTTCCTTCGTGATTTCGACTGGATCCGAACCGGTTTGATGTTTGAGCCTCGTGGGCACGACATCATGTCGGGAACTTTTCTCTATCCTTCGAATGACCCCGCCTGCGATATCGGGGTTCTTTTTATCGAGACGAGTGGTTGCCTTCCGATGTGCGGGCACGGATTGATTGGAACGGTCACGGTTCTTATCGAACGAAATATTGTTACGCCCCGGACTCCTGGGGTACTCGCCGTGGAAACACCCGCGGGGCGTGTTGATGCTCACTATACCCTGGAGGAGGATCGTGTTACGGCTGTCCGGTTCTACAACGTTCCCTCGTTCCTTCACTCCAAAGGCTTACAGGTCGAATGCCCCGAACTGGGAGAGTTAACGGTCGATGTCTCCTACGGCGGCAATTTTTACGCGATCGTCGAACCGCAAGAAAATTACAAAGATCTTTCGGCCATCACGCCGGCCGATATCCGAAACTGGAGCCCCATCTGCCGACAAAGACTTAATGAACAACATCAATTCCTCCACCCGGAAGATGACCATATCCGAGGATTGAGCCATCTACTCTGGACCGGAAAGCCAAATAATGGTGAAGCGGACAGCCGCAATGCGGTCTTCTATGGACCCGCCGCGATCGACCGTTCCCCGTGTGGCACCGGAACCGCAGCCCGAATGGCGCATCTCGGATTACGCAAGGGAGATACGTTCGTTCACGAAAGTATCATCGGCAGTCTCTTTCGAGGGCGGGTTGAGGAAGAGACGAAGGTGGGAGAATATGAGGGAATCGTTCCTTCCATTGAAGGGTGGGCACAAATCACCGGAGACAATCGTATCTATCTGGATGAAAGAGATCCGTTCATGAAGGGATTCACCGTGGCATGAACACCATCGAGACCGATGTCCTGGTGATCGGCGGAGGCGCAATCGGCCTCAATTCGGCCTACTACCTTCGGAAAGCGGGTCGGGAGGTGACCGTCCTCGAACGAAATACGTTTGGGGATGGATGCTCTTTCGGAAACGCGGGCCTCATCTGCCCAAGCCATCTCATTCCCCTTTCGGCACCCGGCGTTATCGCGCAAGGGATCAAATGGATGTTCGACGGCAAGAGCCCCTTCTATATCCGTCCCCGCTTCAGTCTTTCGCTCTTTCGATGGCTTTGGCAATTTAACCGGCACTGTACAAAAGCCCATGTAGATCGATCGATTCC